>NZ_ANNO01000395.1:0-873 GCF_000409565.1 Pseudochrobactrum sp. AO18b | reverse complement strand
CAGGCCGTCGCCACATTGGCGGCTTCCGGCTCCTCCCGTGCAGTTTCCAGCCTGTCTGGCCGTATGCAGGGACGTGTACCGGCGCTTGGTAATGGTGGTGCTGCCCCTAAAGCCGGTAGTGCTGATGAGCGCCTGGTTGCCCATGCCAAAGCGCGTTCGGCGTCACGTAAACCGCAGCGTTAAGCTCGGTAATTCTGTTCCCTTAACTTTTTCAGGAGTGTCGCTATGCGCACTGAAACTTATATTCCCGGCGATTTGCTCGTCGGTGATTTTCCCGTTGCTGTCCGTGTTGTGCCTATTGCAGGCGGGCAGGGTGTTCTCAAACGTGGCACAGTGCTGGGTGAGGCCAGTGGCAAATTCCTGGTCTCAGCCTCTGCATCCTCGGATGGTTCTGAAGTGCCAAGCATGGTGCTGGCTATCGATGTCGATACCACTGCCGGTGATGTGATCACGGATGCCTATGCATCCGGTAATTTTGATGCGGCCAAACTGATCTACGGGGCAGGCCATACGGCAGCGAGTGTCGAAAGCGCATGGCGCAAAGCTTCTGCTCCGCTCTTCCTGCACAATCTCGCCTGATCCGGCGCTCATTTAAGGAAATCTCAAATGGATTTATTTAGCACAGCCGCGCTGTTGACGGTGATTGAAGCCCGCGACCGGCCAACAGCCTTTATCCGCGATACATTCTTCCCGAACGGTTTTCAGTCCGATGCGGAAGAAATCGCCTTTGATAAACTGAAACGCCGCCGCAATGTGGCGCCGTTCGTTTCGCCTTTGGTGCCGGGCAAAGAACGCGCCATTCGTGGCCGGCAGACCTCAACATTTACGCCTGCCTATGTAAAGCCGAAAAACACAGTGCGCCCGGGCGAAGGC
>NZ_ANNO01000394.1:0-15388 GCF_000409565.1 Pseudochrobactrum sp. AO18b | reverse complement strand
CGGCGAGCCGCTCAACGGCAATATGTCTGCGGAAGATCGCTACCTGCAGACTGTCACCGACATTCTGGCCGATCAGGATGATGAGGTGACGCGCCGTGAAGAAGTGATGGCGGCAGAGGCACTGCGCACGGGCAAGATCATCGTCAGCGGTGAGGACTATGAAACCCAGATTGTTGATTATAATCGGCCAGCAAATCACACGCTTGCTCTGACCGGTGCGGATCGCTGGGGCGAGGCGGGCGTATCCATCCGCAAATCTATCCGCTCATGGGCGACACGTGTTGCCACCACATCGGGCGGTGCAGCCACAGAAGTGATCCTTGGGGCAGAGGCAGCAGAATTGCTGCAAAGCGATCCTGAAATTCGTGAAATTCTGGATAACCGCCGCCAGATGGGCGGTGAAATGCAATTCGGCCCTGTTGCTGCCGGTTCTGAGGATATGGTGGCGATTTATCTTGGCACTGTCGGGCAGTTCAACTTCTGGCAATATACCCAGCTGTTTGAAGATGATCAGGGAAACAATCTTGAACTGTGGCCAAGTTTCGGCGTTGGTGTGGTTGCTCCAAGCCAGTTCCAGGGCTTTATGGCGCATGGTGCCATTCAGGATGTGGCAGCGCAGATGAGGCCGTTGTCTCGCTTCCCGAAAATGTGGAATGTCGAAGATCCGTCGGCAACCTTCCTGATGACACAGAGTGCGCCACTGCCGGTACCAGGTGATGCGTCTGCATCGCTCTTTGCCATGGTTCGCTAACCACTTAATTTGAGAGGAATGAAACTATGGCGAAAGTCAAAACTGTGCGGCAGGCCTATGCGGTAACGCTGACCATTGCTGGTAAAGATGTGCCGCCTGGTACCGCAGTCACCCTGCCACAGGAGGAAGCGGATAAAATCGCCGCTTTGTTTGGCACTGTGCCGGAGGATCGATCTCTACCGAAGCTACAGGAAGTGACAAAACCTCCCGCGCCGGTAAAGACTACTGATCTGGATGCGCTGAATGCGGAACTTGAAGCGGCTCAGCTTGTCTATGACAATACCAAGGAAGCGCTTGCAGAGCCGGATGCCGGTGATGAGCAGCTCGCGGCTTTTGAAGCAGCGGAAGAGCGCCTGAATGCTGCGGAAGCGGCATTGGAAAAGGCGGGCGGCGAATGAGCCGTCCTGCCATTTTCTCCGATATGGCCGATGCTTTTGTCTCTGGTCTCGGCAACGTCGAAGCCAGTGTCACTATCAAGGGTAGTCCTGTCCTGTTGACCGGTATTTTGCGAAAAGTTCGGGAGACAGATTTGCTCGACATCGAAGGTATGGGGCTGGAAGGGGTGAGCTATAGCTTTGCAGCTTCTGGCACAGCGCTCGATGGTGTTCGTCAGTCTGATACGATCACAATCATTCGTAGTGATGATGCGCAGGATATCGGTAGGGTTTTTGTGGTGGCTGGTCATGTTGATGACGGGCGAGCGATGAAACGCCTACTTCTGCATGAGGATGAATAATCATGGTGCATCTTCGACAAACGATCCTTGATAAGATCAGAGAGCAGCTCCAGCCGGTCGCAGCACAATATCTGGGCATTGTTACACCAATGCGCTCAACGGCAGTGCCGGAGGAGGATTTGCCCTCCTTCACAGTGCTCTACACCAGTGACCAGACGACGCCTGATGGTGTGGTCTATGATGATGTCACTCGCCAAGAACTGACGCGGCTCAATCATCGGCTTACCGTCAATGTGGTCATTCATTTTAAAGGTCGCAAAGATCCGTCTGCAGAGTTTGATCTTTTGGCGGCGGCTGTCGAGAGCGCATTGCCTCCATCAGATTTGGGCGGATTGGTCATCGATATGATTTTGTCTGCCACAGATCATTTTATCGATGCCGGTACGGCGCAGAGTCTTGGTGCGGGACGCATGGTGTTTGATGTGATTTACCGCACATATGCAGGCTATCCCAACTTGCAAGCCTGATCGCAAACCATTTATTCCATTTATTTAAACAGGAGATAAGTCCATGGCTTTAGGTCGTGAGCTTGTGATCAAGCGTCTGATGACGCCGGATGATTTTGTCTCGGTGTGTGTGACAGAATCCCGCTCATTGGAAATCAACAATGAAGAAATCGACATCACCAAGCCCAATTGTGCTGATCCAGGCAGCAAGCTTTTGTTGCAGCTGATGTATGGCATCCAGCGTATCAATGTGCAGCTTGACGGTGCTTTCGTCAGCAACACTGCCTCCAAGGCCATGATCGGTGATGCAGTCAATCAGGTTGTCACGCCGTATCAGGTGGTGGTGCCCGGGGTCGGGACATTCGAAGCTGACTTCCTGATTTCGCTGACATTCTCGGGCGATAAGACCAATGAGCTGCAGTGTCAGGGGCGAATGTCTGCAACCGGCACTGTTGGCTTTACTCCGGCAGTATCACCATGACGGATGCTTTACCCAATCCTCTCCGTGGTGAAGCTGCCTGCCGGATCGGCAATACGGATCTGGTCTTGGTTGTTGAATTTGGCCGGTTGGCAACGCTTTGTGAGGTGGCTGGTTGTGACACGATGGATCTGCTCTATACGCGGTTGATCGGCTTTCATCCCAAAACTGTGATGGCAGCCCTACGTGTCCTGACCAAGCATCCGGATGGCGACAAGGTAACGCGTGATCTGGCGCACAAAGCCATCGCAGAGCTGAGTGCCGCGGATGAACAGTCATTCCGCAAAGCTATCACCAAAGCTCTTTCCGGCCATATCAATGATGGCAAGAAACTGCGCGGTGAGACCGATCATCTCAATCAGTTGGAAAAGGCATTTGAGCAGGCCACATCGGGAAACGCACTGAGCCCCTCGTAATTACTAATCAAATCCAGCAAATGCTTAGTTTTGCAACCGGAGTATTAGGGTGGTCGCCGGAAGTCTTTTGGCGATCCACATGGCCGGAGCTGGAGTCGGCTATCGAGGGGCGTACCGGTAAACGCTCAAAAGACATTATCACACCGGCAAGGGCGGCAGAGATTGCCCGTCATTATCCACCTACCAAATCCATCAGATAGGGGAATTCATGTCCCGTAATGACATCATGGCGTTTATCGGCGCCAATGCCCGTGGCTTCCATGATGCCATGACCCGTGTACGCGGTGATACCAAGGCAACTGCCAAGAATGCGCAACGGGAATTCTCTGATCTATCTGCTGGTCTTAACCGTTCTATGTCTTTGGTAAAGGGAGCATTGGCAGGTCTTGGTATTGGCCTTTCCATTCAGGGCGTTAAGCAAATTGTTGCCGATATCGGCAATATTGAGACTGCTGCTAAGCGAGCTGGCATGACTATTAAGTCATTCCAGCAGATGAAATATGTCGCTGAAACCAACCGCATTGAAGTTGATGCGATGGCCGATGCCTTTCGTGAGTTAAACCTGCGGGCAAATGAATATGCCCAGACTGGCAAAGGCTCCGGTGCAGAAGCTTTTGCTCAGCTTGGTATGTCTCCGGAGGAGGTCAAGCAGCGGCTCAAAGATCCTGCAGATTTTATGCTGGAGATTATCGATCGTACCCGCCGCCTGAAAGACACTGCCGCCGGTATCCGTATTTTTGATGAGATCATGGGTGGTCAGGGTGGTGAGCAGTTTGTGTCCCTGATTGAACAAGGGCGAGATAAGCTGACCGAAACCATTAAAGAGGGCGAGGAGCTTGGCCGTGTTCTCTCCGATGATGTGGTGCAGGCTGCTGCCGATGTTGATAAAGCCTTCGTTGATATCACGAATACAGTATCAACGAGTTTGAAAGCCGCGATTGTTTCTGCGGCTTTGCAACTTCGCTACTTTCTTGACTTGTTCAATACAGTTGAGAACCGATCGCTGGATACTCTTATGAAACAGCGGGATGAGAAGCAGCGTGCCTTAAATATGAAAACAGGCGATTATCGCGGCGCATTTTTGCCTCCTAAAGAGCAGATTGAAAAAGAGCTCGCTGAAATTGACGCTCAAATCAAGGCACACAAGGATAAGCAAAAGCTCCCTAATCAGCCTGATGATAGTATCCTGCCACCTGTTACGCCTTATATTCTGCCTGAAGATAAAAAGAAAAAGACCGGCGGATCGCGTTTGGCAAAAATTACCGATGCTGAACGTGAGAAAAAAGCGATTGATGATCTGATTACCTCACTCGAAGAGGAGTTGGCGCTTGTCGGGCTTACTGATGAGGCACGAGATAAGGAAATTGCCCTTCGTAAAGCCGGTGCCAGTGCAACGGATGCTCAGCGTAATCAGATCACAGCACTGATTGAAGCGCGTTATCAGGAGCAAAAGGCGGTCGAGGCCGTGGAAGAGCAGCTTCGCCGCAATGCTGATGCAGCTCTTGATCTGGCTGATATCTCCATGAATATGATCGACACAATCATTGATGGTTCATTCAGCGCAAAAGAAGCATTAGCTGGGCTGCTCCGACAAATGGCGCAAGCTCTGCTTATGGGGCAGGGTCCATTGGCAAACCTGTTTGGGATATCGCCTCAGTCTTCTGGTCTCGGCGGTCTGTTTGGAATGATGTTCGGCGGCGCGCGCGCAGCGGGTGGGAGTGTAACACCCGGCAATCTCTATCGCGTCAATGAGAAGGGGGAGGAATTTTTCTCTCCCGGCGCTCATGGCCGCATTATTCCGCATGACGGTGCAGGCGGTGGCGGTGCATTCTCTTTCGCGCCGGTTTATCAAATTGATGCACGTGGGGCAGATCAGGCTGCTGTAACAAGATTGGAAGCTGGCCTGAAGAAGACCAATCAGGAAATGCAAGCGCGGGTGATCCAGACCGTTCGGGAAGCTCAAAGCAAATTTGTAAAGTTGGGATAGGGTGCTCAGGCTTGGCAATGCCAAACCTGAGCCCGATTTATGATGCAGTAGCTTGTCTCTGATCGCGTTTAGCCTGATTAACGCTAGCTGCTTTTTTCTGTCTGCCACGTTCCATAGGGTTGATGAGGCTTTTTACCTGCTTGTTGGGAATATTACGCATTCCTTCATGGGCGTGGCGTGTATTAAACGGAATTTTGTTGGCTTCAGCATGTTTCTTTAGCTCGAGAGCGTGCTGCGCATTTTCAACAAGTTCTTGTTTGGCGGCCATCTGGCGGCGGCGCTCAACTTCAGCATTGGTTCGGCGCATCGCCATTGCCAGAACGCTGAGTTTAGTTTTTGAGCCATCATCTGCCTTTGATGCGGCACCGCCTTTTGGTGCAGTTTTGCCCCTGATTTCTCGTCGTCTTTGGTGCGCTTGAGTTTTAGCTTTTTCGCGCCGCTCACGGAGCAGTTTAACAAGTGAGGTTAGATCAGCGTCGGGGAGGGATTGAAGAGCCGGATGGCGCGTTTTGTCCACCAATGCAAATTCATCTGCATTTAGCGCACGTTCTTCTTCTTTGCGGGTGATTGCCACGTTCCTTTACCTCCATACAGTCACAAATATCGAAAACCAACGTCACAGTTTTGAAAAGGTTCCATATTCGTTATGGCTCTTACCTACCCATTAGATATTCTTGCTGGTTTCCCCGGTTGGTCAACGGAGTTCGATCTGTTGTACAGGCAGGAATATAGCCGGACAGCAGGTGGTACGACGATTGCCAAGGATATGGGCACGCCACTGTGGAAGGCTTCTTTTCAATCCGTAATATTGCAACCGAATGAGCTTGATATCTGGCGGGCACGTTTAAAAGCGGTGGACGGCAGTTTACAGCAGTTTAGTGGCAGACCTATGAGCCGTTGTTTTCCGATTGCTTATCCGAATGGTACGGGCATTGGCGATGTATCTACGGCGAGTATTGAAGGTATTGGGGCAGATAACAAATCTATCGCTCTTCAAGGTATGCCGGTTTGGTTCTCGATAACAATCGGTGATTATGTGCAAATCGGAACAAAACTTTATCAGGTATTAGAAAGTGCAGTTGCGAATGCTTCAGGTAAAACCACGCACTTCGAACTACGCCCGCATCTGGCTCCCGGTACAGCTGTTGGCAATGTGGTTACACTAATCAAGCCATCGGTGCCGATGATCATTCTGCCGGGGTCGCTGACCACATCTACAGAGCTGAGCACAGGGCGTGGCACAATCTCGTTTCAGGCGGTGGAGGCTCGTTAGTTCGTTTTAACTTTTTTAACTGAACGCTTAGAAGTAAGTTTTTTTGGAGTGGCTAGCAAACTTGCTTCGTGAGCAAGGCGTTCATTTTTTAACCGGAGTGTTTTGGCTACTCGTTTTTTATACTCAGTCTCGATTATAGCGATTGCGATTTTGTGCGTAATAGTAGCTTTAGACTCAGAGGCTGAGGGAGAGGTATTCTTAAATGTTTTTTGCATAAGATCTTCTTGGTTTGTATTATTCACATTATGCTCCGTTTTTATTGGTACCGATAGTTTAGGGGCGATGCCTAGATAGCCCCCCGCCAATTCTTTTCAGAATGCTGCCGAGCTTAGTAGCGTCCTTTAATTGCGAGGCTGAACTTTTATGAGCAATTGAAATTTGTTTTTCAGTAGCAACATCTTGATGAAAATGACGCTGTTCTATGATTGCATGTGGAGGCTGTCTCCCTCCAATTGCTTTTAGAATATTACTCATGATATTCCTCCCAGTGTATTTAAAATGAAGATGTAAATGAGAAAAGTCGGAACATGAAATGATCACTTAACCATCTCATTTATCTTCAAATTTTGTATATTAGATTTAATATAATACAGAAAATATGTGATATAACTTGTTATAATTATTATATAATATGTAATTGTGTCTTATTTGCAGTGATTGACCGTTTGTTATGTTTTTGATCGAGTCAGATTTTCTGAGATCAGGAGATACCTGGCCAGTTTGTAATTTTTATCTGCTCATATATGCATCTATCAAAGGCAACGATTGATATGATGGCTCATTGTTTAAGGAAGTGACATCTGGGTAAAATTTGAAGTCAAATGGCTCAGAAAATGTTCGTTTTATGCGCAAGAACAATCTTTAGAGCTGCGTTTATGAGGTTTTATCGAAAAGGTGAAATTCTTATGCCAAAATCCCAGATACTTCTGCTGCATGTTTAAATGCAATCCGCGCACTTTGCGTGCTTCCATGATCATGTGAACACCTAAGGCAGGCTGTTATAGCTTCTCCCATACTATCCAGATCAAAACGCTGCCAATCGGAAAGCATAAAATTCTCCGCATCAGCAATATTACCGATTGAATGTGTGATGCCGTCTGAAATTTTAATAACGACGGCTTCATCCCAATAAATTAAATCCATGAGTTCATACCTCCTATTAAGATAACGCAGAGTTATCCAGAGTGTTCCTGAAGAAGGTGCAGCAATGCGATATATTTCAGCAGAAAACCAGCATGCGCTTGAACAGCGGATGTTGGTAGCGCGTGACTTTCTCTGGCTTGTTGCACGTGACCGACAGACTGGTGCTCCGGTAACGGAAGGTCTGTGGTCTGACGTGGGGAATATCACGGCAGATGTGGTCAATCCGGATAATGGTATACCTGAAACACGTGATTGGTATGGAACAGGTTCTCTGGTTTCCATTGACGATATTCCGCTCATCGCCAATCTTTCCGTGCAGAATGTCACAATCCGCATGTCGCAGGTGCATGAGGAAGTTGAACGGATTGTCCGTGATTATGATTGCCGTCAGGCGCGGGTAGAAGTCTATCGTGGCCTGTTCAATCCGGAAACACGTTTGATGGTCGCTCCGGCTGAGTGCCGGTTTGTTGGCTTTGTCGATAAGATTGAACTGAAAACGGCGTCTGAGAATGAGGATGGTGCAGTCACTATGACCTGCGCCAGCCACACACAGGAATTTACCCGCTCCAATACAGAGACGCGAAGCCATGCCTCACAAATCCTGCGCGACCCGAACGATACCTTTTACAAGGATGCGGCCACGGTTGAAGAATGGGAAGTGTTCTGGGGTTCCGAAAAGGGCAAGGTGCCGACACAGAAGAAGCGACGCAAATTTTTGGGGATTTTCTGATGATCCGACATGCCGTCACTTCTGACAAAATCTCCTGCTTGCGCTTGCTGCGTGAAAGTCATGAGGCTGCGGGCTTCACTTCTCCATTCAGTGCAGCCCATGCCTCGGCTTTGTTTGATTATCACTATGCAAGTCCGCAGGCTGGTCTTCTGGTTTTAGGTGATAAACCGGCGGGGCTGTTGATGGCAGGGTGGTTTGAGCATCCGTTCGGTTTTGGCCGTTATGCCAAAGAAACCGTTTGGTGGATAACACCAAGTGTTCGAGGGAGATGGGCAAGCAAGATGCTTGATGCCTATGAAGCATGGGCAAGAGAGCAGGGCTGCGTGGCTGCTGGCATGGCCTCACTCGCTACCAATGATGTTTCCCGCCTCTATAAGAGACGTGGTTATGCACCGGTCGAAGCACACTTTCTCAAAGTCCTCTGAGGCTTAGTTTTCAAAGAGATTATTCATGGCAATTTTTACCGGTATCGCATCTGCGATAGGCGGCCTGATGGCCTCTACCTTTTTGTCAGGGGCGGTCGGCAGCTTTTTGCTTAAAGCCGCCGTTGGTATCGGCCTCAATCTGCTTGCGCAATCCATTGCAGGCAAACCGCAGGAACCGGTATTTTCCATCAATGGCAGCCTGCAAGCCGGTGGTGACCTGCCGCGATCCTTCCTGATCGGGAGAACGTCAACAGCCGGTTCTCTGGTCTGGGTCAACACATGGGGGCATGACGGCGATACACCAAACGCTTATCTGACACAGGTTATTGGACTGTCTGATCTGCCGGTCGCTGGCCTGCGGGAGGTTTGGGTCAACGGTCAGAAAGTGACCCTTGATTACAATACGCCGGATATGTCGTGGGGTTGGCAGGTAAAAGAATATCGCAACGATGGTGATAATCTTTGGGTCAAATTCTATGATGGTACCCAGACTGTAGCTGATAGTTTTCTGGTCAATACCTGCTCCAATCAGAACCGCCAATGGGATGTGAACCGTGTCGGTCGTGGTGTGGCCTATGCCATTGTGACGGCGCGTGTCAGTAAGCAGATGTTCTCCGGTATTCCGAATTTCAAATTCGAGCTGGATGGCTTCAAATTCTACGATCTGTCAAAAGATAGCACCGCAGGCGGAAACGGTTCGCATCGGTGGTCTGATCCGTCCACATGGGGTGGTGATGGCGATCATCTGCCAGCTGTACAGGAATATAACCTGCTGCGTGGCCTCCGCTGGAATAATCAGTGGTTCTATGGTGTGCAGGGCATGTCTGCTGCGCGCCTTCCAGCTGACAACTGGATCAAGGCCATTAATAAGTGCCGTGCACCTATTTATGGGGCAAATGGCTTAGAGCCGACCTATCGGGCTGGTGGCGAGATCACTATTGATGCGCCTCTCGCAAATGCACTTGAAGCATTGAACACGTCCTGTCAGGGGCGTATCGCGGAAGTCGGCGGTTTCTATCAGATGTTTCTGGGCAGCCCCGATGCGCCGGTCATTCATTTCACCGATGACGATATTCTCTCGACCGATGAGCAGACATTCCCCCCGTTCTTCGGTCTGTCGGATACGATCAATGGTGTCTCCGCAACTTATCCGTCCTTCACTGACGGTTGGGTGATGAAGTCCGCGCCATCCTTGTTCCGTACTGATCTGGAAGCCTTGCACGGCAACCGGCGCTTGATGGCTAAAGTTGAACTGAACTTTGTGCCATATGCTGAACAAGTGCAGCGGCTTATGAAGTCGGCTCTTGAAGAGGGCCAGCTGGCGCGGCGGCACACTCTGGTCATTCCACCGAAATTCTGGGCGTATGCTGTGCCTGGCGTTATATGGGCATGGACTTCCAAGCGCAACGGTTATGTCAATAAGCTGATGCGGATTGATGGCTCGGTTGACCGTGCCAATCTTGATGTTTTGGCCGATATGACTGAGGTTGATCCGTCCGACTATGATTGGGAAAGCGGCTCGGATTATCGCCCGCCGGTTGACGGGGCAGTTGGTGCAATGCGTCCGCTGCCGACACCCATCTTCGATTTTGCTGTTACACCAGATATTGCACAGGACAGTAACGGCAATAATCGCCGGTGTGGCATTCGATTGGTCTGGGATGGTGAAGTGACCGGCGTTGATACGGTTATGTTTGAGGTGCGTCTCAAATCATCGCTGGCTGAAATCTATAAAGGCCGAACTGAAGATGTAGAGCGCGGGGCGCTATTGATTGCTCCAGGCATTCTTTTGCCGAATATGCTCTATGAAGTCCGTGCGCGTTACTCATCTTATGATGGCAGTACGCCCTTTGTCTGGTCTGACTGGATTGAGGTGCGCACCGCGGATATCCGTTTCGGTCCACTTGATATTTACGCGATCAATATTGAACAGCTCAATAAGGATATCAGCGATGTTCTGAAAGGTTTGGGAGAGACAGATCGGTATGTTCAGGAGGAGTTGGATCGTATTGGTGCGCTGGCAGCTGAGCAGGAAGCTGGCAATGCCGGTATGTTCAAACTGCTACGTGAAGAAGCGGCGGTCACTGCGGGCAATCTAAAGGCAGGTTACACAAGGCTCGTTTCCGTTTCCATCGGTCCCGGCAGTGCAATTGCTTCCCGTATCGAAAAGTTGGAGGCAAAAGTTGATGAGGATATTGCTCAGGCTGTTAGCCAACTGACAACGCGCATCAACACTGTTGGCGATACTGTTGAGGCTCAGGCTGAAGCAATTACCCTGCTCACTGCTGATGTCGGCAATTTCTCAGCTGGTGGTTTGATCCGCATTACCAGTGAAGCCGCAAGCGGCAGTGCTTTGAACCGGATTGCTTTCAGCAGTTATGTGCAAGCTATGGGGCAGACTGCACAGGCGGCGATGTGGCTGGAAGCCTTCACAGGTAATGGTGGCCAATTGCTCAGTCAGATCATCATGAATGCTGATCGTTGGATCGTAACTAATGGTGTGAACAGCATGTCGCCGATGACATTCATCAATGGTGAACTGACCCTGATGTTGGCAAAAATCAATGAAATCATCTCCGGTCTGATCCGCTCACCTGACAGCAAATTCGTCATTAATCTTGATGAGGGTTTTTTGAAGGTGTCTGACTGATGAATACAAGACTGCACTTAACAAAAAATCATCTCGTGGTTTCAAAACAGGGATTTGACGCGGACAATCCATCATTGGCAGAGGGTGATAAGCTCTTTGATAGTGATTGGTTATTCTCCAGCACGATTGTGGAGGTCGGTCTGCATATTGATCAATCCAGTTATAAAATGGATCCACCGCCGCAGAATTTGACCCGTTGGGATGAGCAAACGGATTGGTCTGCGCCGCAGATTATCAACTTTCAACCATTGGATTATGTTCCGACAGTATTGTTAATCAGTCTGTCTGATCCTCGGTACTGGGGTAATCATGGCATGGTATTGTTGGGCGCTCAGCCTCTCATCAATCGACCAAGTGATTATTGGCGCACGGGCGAAATAACCGTCACCAATAGTCGTATAACTATCCCGCGAATTCGCAATCCTTCTGGTTATTATCGGGAGAGCTTTATTTATCTGGTGATGGGGATATGACATGGATGAAAATATCCTTATCGGCAAAAACGGTAATCAGCATGGCATCTGGGTAGCCAAGCAGGGAAAAACCGTACAGCAGGGCGGCCAGATGCTGATGTCATCTGTTCAAGACATGCTGAAAATCCATGCGCAAGGCTCTGTTCCATCATTCGGCTACAATGAATCGCAAGGATTATGGCGGCATCAAATTGAAGTCCCATTTCAGGAGCTTCCGTTTATTCCGCTGGCATTCATGGGCTTTAAATCTTCCGCTGCTGAGCCGTTTCAATTCCCGCCTGATCTGAGCGGTATTGTGGCTACGCAATCATTTGGCGGAAATATTGGCTTGGTAAACTTTATGCCTGTTGTTGGCATCTCTCATAACAAGCTGACTTTTAGGGGCTGGGTGCCTCAATATGAATGCCGGTTCAATTATACCGTCTTTTTAGTCAAGCTACGTGAGAAGTTCTGATGGCGGGGCGGGTACTATTCCAGCGTGGTGCCAACTTTAAATTTCGCATTTCCAAACCCGGAAAAGACGTTGATAGCACTGATCTTTTTGACTTTGTGCTGCATGAGGGGATCGGCACTGTTGCCCCTTATGTAACAGGCTCGGTTCAGGTGCCAGCAAATAGCAATGTGCTCATTCCATTCGGACGCACCTATCAGCAGCCGGCACTGATTATGCTTAAACCGTCCGATGGTGTTGTCGCGTTTCTATCGCAATTTGAAGCCCGTATTCAAAGCGATATGGCTTCAATGAGGATTTACAACAAAACCGGCACAACGCGCTATGTCACCTATTACGTCTATTGGAATTCGATAGGCGGCTGACTTTCCTTACTACACTCACAGCAATCACCCGCTTTGTGCGGGAAGGAGAACGCATGTCTGCAACACAGACCAATATCACTCCACCAATACAAATTCACCCGCTGGCTGAACTGCATGAAACGGCGTTTCAGCTTGGCATTATCCGTCAGCGTAATCTGATTTTGGCTTCAGAAAATCTAATGATGAAAGAACGCATTCAAGTTCTGGAAGCGGAAAACAAAGAACTGATTGCAGAGCGCAAGGAAGGGGCAGATTAATGTCTATTCGTCCCGACTGGATGACCGGCACGCTTAATCTCGTTGCCGGAACACCTGACTTCACCACGACAGGGTCGGCTTTGCAGACCGCAGCCATTCAGGCCGGTGATGCGATTATCACGGCTACAGGCTATGTGCTGATTATTGCTGAAATCACCGGGCAGAACAGCGGTCGGTTATTTGATAATTGCCCTGTGGCAGCTGCCGGTGACGGGCAACCCTTGCGGGTTCGCTATCAGCCGGATGGTAGCCGTGTGCAGGCTGCTGTTCGGATGATGAGAGAGTTGCTGACCACAGGCAACCTTGAAGCATTTGCTGCACTCGTTGGCGAAGAAGATGCCGTACCGGTCTTTGTTGGACCAGGTGTTATGAAATTGGTGCCGAAAGCAGAGTTCGGACCCGATGATACAAAAGGCAATCTGGCCGCTCTCGCTGCGTTGGATAATATTTCCAATCTCTCAGAGCTTGCAGCAATTGCGAAAGCCAATGATCAGTTCATTATCATGGGGCCGGACGGCACAATCACGCTGAAGTCAATAAAAAGCGTGACTGATGCGATAGCCAAAAATGCGACTGAGATTGATAAGAAGTACGCTCTTCCTTTAGGTGGAACGGCGGATCAGCTGCTTGATGCGACCGGGGCTGCGATCTCCAAGGAGAGTTTGCCGATTTCAGATGCAGTACAGAAAGCATTGGATGCCAAAGCTTCTTATAACTGGATCATCAATGGCGATTTCACCATTAATCAGCGTGGTGGTGTGAAAAAGCCTGCCAATGGTGTGTATGGTTTTGACCGCTGGAAAGGTCACACAAACGGAATTGAGCAGATTATTGAGGCTCTGCCTGCAGGTGAATATACGCTCACTTGGTCGGGTGGAGGCACTGGCTCGTTCGGTGGGCAAACGAATGCCTCACCCATAAAAGCGACAGTGGCTAGCGGGAATACCTCGATTGTTGTTCCAGAAACCGCTACGAAAGTGTCAGTTGTGTCAGGAGATGCTACCGGTGCCGATCCTTGGTTAATATGTAAAAGGTCAGATGTAATAGAGGGATTGTTATGTCGCAGGTATTACCAAGTTTATAATAGCGTTAGAGGGGTGGGAGGATCAAATAACAATGCTTACATCGGGGGATTTTGGCAGTATCCAGTAGCTATGAGGGTTTATCCGTCAATTAGTTTTGATAATGGCTCCGGTGGGGCTGGCACTGTTTCAACCCAAGCTGGCGGCGATGCTTTAATCGCTGCCGGTGGGTTTGCAGCTACACCTTACTACTTCCAAGTTGATGCTATTTTAAATAAAAATACTGGAATGTGGTGGGTATTTACTATGTATATTGATGCGGAGTTTTAACATGATCGAAAGCGCAAAATATACAGTATTCGGAACAATACTTGCTGTTATCAATGGGGTGGAACTAACCATACCTGATATTGAGGAAAACAGACACCGCGCCATGATTGCTGAATGGGAGGCAGTAGGAAATCTCATCGAGCCTTACTTGCCGGTGCCAGAATCGGAACCTGTAATTATCATTCCTGCTGTCACTCTATGGGAACGTCTGACAGATTCTGAGGCCATTCAGTTGAATGATGCAATGGCTACTCAGCCAGTCCGCACTCGTCAGATATTTCTCACAGCCAATACATTCCGCTCAGATCATGAGCTTTGGCCTCTCCTGCAGCAGGTTGCTACTAATCTGTTTGGTGTAGAGCGGGCAGCAGAGTTGCTGGCCTACCCTCTAACTATTATGCTGCTTTAAAAGTAAATTTCACAGGAAAATTCAAATGGATAAAACCGTACCAGCTGGCGCGGCGATTCTGCTTGACTTCATTCGTAGGACTGAAGTCGGGCGGACTGATCGCGCGTCTTATGACGTTATCTACGGTCACAATCAGGGCAAGCTATCAAAACCAATCACCTCGATGACAATCGGTGAACTGGTTGATGCGCAAGCCAGTTTTACCAAGCGGTTCAAATCATCGGCCTCTGGTGGTTATCAGTTCATGCGCAAGACCCTGCAGGATTTGTCGCGTGATCTGCGGCTGAACGGTCGGCAGACTTTCGATCCTGATTTACAAGACCGCCTCGGCTATCACCTACTTAAGCGCCGTGGCTATGAAGAGTTCATGACCGGTACAATCTCCATGACTGAGTTTGCCAAACAACTGGCAATGGAGTGGGCTTCGTTTCCGGTGCTTGCCGTGACTAAAGGCCAGCACCAGCAGCTTAAACGCGGCCAGTCCTATTATGATGGTGATGCACTCAATAAGGCCTTGGTTTCGCCGGAAGCCATTGAGGCGGTGTTGCGTAAGGTAAAAGAGGCAGGCAACGACTTGCCTGTTCCGGTTCCTGAAGCGACGGAAGCGGAAACACAACCACTTGAACCTGAGAAGGCAAAGCCGGTTTCTCACTCAAAACGGTTTTGGACATGGCTTACAGCTGCGGTGCTTCCGGCAGTTGGTTTGCTGGATTGGCGGGTGCAGCTGGCTTCCGTGGTTGTGGTGGGCGGTATCGCGGTTTACGCGATTTATTCAATGCCGTCTGTGAAATTCAAAGTCGAAAAACTGTTAGAGGCGCTCTGATGCTGGGGCGGCTCCAAATAATACTCGCTGTGCTGGCCGTGTGTGCTGTCGTGCTCATGGGCGCATTTCAACATGGCAAATACAAAGAACGGCAACGCGGCGCAATTCAGCAGCTGCAGAGTGATATCCGTGCGGAGCGGGAGAGGGTGAAGGATGATGCGAAAACGCGCAATCAATCGGACTATGATTTCTGTGTTCAGTCTCTTCGCCGTCGCGGGGTGCA
>NZ_ANNO01000393.1:0-17597 GCF_000409565.1 Pseudochrobactrum sp. AO18b | reverse complement strand
AGCTGCGCGGGCTGGCGCCAGAATGATCTTTCAGCTGCTGGGTTGGTCGCTTTGACAAAGGCTGACCGGCCAGCAGCTGAGCGAGTGGAAGGTAATGACCAAAATGGAAAACGGCAGGGGTGCTGGTGATGAATGGTGCTATCGAATGGACACAAATATCTTCATTGCTAGTAATAGGTGGCTCTGTAGTTGGTGTATGGTATCGTTTGCAGCAACAAATTAATGCTAATCGAGCTTATCATGAGCGACAACATGCTGCATATCAACTTCATGTTGCAGAAAATTATGTCACAAGACCTGGTATGAATGAACAGACAGAACGAATGATGCGGGCTATTGATGGACTTGACGCAAAAATAGACCGCATGAATGATAGGTTGGATAAAGTGTTTCAAACACGCTGATTTTCACTACAGCAGTGTATGGGGGTTATGGTTTCATAGCCCCCATTTTGTTTGTTAATCCGTGCCAAATGCCTTTTAACATCATCCGAATATGATCCACTCGGTTCTCTGTAAATAAACTATAAAAAACAAACTTTCTTATAAGCTTTATCCCATCAACAATTTTCCAGTTGGTTTTTAGCCAGTTTTGTTTGTAAAGCCAAATTGCATTTCTGAAATGATAGTAATGGCGCAATGGTGAGTGGACCGGAATTTTTCGGCCCAAAAATATAATTGGATTGTCTCCAAGATCATGCTGCATGTAAGCAGAGCATACACCAAAAGATTGATATCCAATCTTCTGTGCTCTTAGTCCCCACTCAATGTCTACATAGTCAATAAAGAGTTCTTCACGCATGCCACCAACATTATCGATTGTTTCGATTGGAATAAGAGAGCCCGATGATATTAGATAGTCGACCTCAACAATGTCACTCTCACAATTGCATTGATGTCTGGTTAGTTTGAGACCTTCTACCTTGATAAATGGTGGAGGGTTTTTTTGACGCGGATCTTCATATCGAACTCCAAGGCAAGCGATTTTTATCCCAGCTTTGCGTTTTTCTACGGCTGCTGAGTGGAGCTTCTTAACCATATCTGAATGTGGAAGGCTATCTTGATCAAATAATAGCACATAATTACTGTTGTTATTTCGAGCAATTTCGATGCCGACATTATGTGCTTTCGCAATGCCAAGATTTTGCTCTAATGGTTCAAATATGATTTTATTTGTGAAGTTTTTAATAAAGCTACACACATCATTTTGTGAACCGTTATCGACGATAATTGTTTTATGTACTTGAGGCACAATAGCATCTAAAAGCTGGGCCAGTGCTTTAAAGTCTGGATTATAAGTTACGATAATTGCAGCTATTAGGTCTGCTTTCTGGTCTGCCTCTATTGTCATTCTGCGCCTTGATTGTGATTCCCATGGTGTTCAACTCATAGCATAGATAGTTGTAAATGATGATGTGCTGAGGGGTGCTTTCAGAGTATCATTCTGAAGTCTGATTTGCTAATAGCGTGATATCTAGGTGCTAATATCATCAAAGCCAATTCCAGAATGCTTAGGGTTTAAGTCAATTGCATAACAAGAAAATAGCATTGTTGAAGAATGAGTTGTCGGGTGCTGCCACGCGAATGAATTTCGCTTTGCACTTGGCTTGGAGTGATACGCAAGCACGATATCGCAGATCCGTTCTTGGTCCGTTATGGCTTGTTATTGGTACATTAATTGGCGTTGGCGGCTTGGGATTTGTGTGGAGCGCATTGTTCGAGGTTGATCGAGCGACCTTTATTCCGTCATTGAGTTTAGGTTTGGTAACTTGGATGTTTCTGAGCGGCAGCGTAGTTGAGGCTGCGGCTGTATTTTATGGAAACCGAGGATTAATTCTAAATGTTCCCGTTTCATCTCTCTTAGTTTCCATTTTGCTGTTGTTTCGACAGGTTATAAATTTTGGTCACAACTTTATAGTCGTCATTTTAGTAATGATGATTTATCCGGAGCATTTATCTTGGACTGCCGTGCTATTTATTCCTGGATTTTTATTAGTATGTCTGAATATGTTGTGGATTATTCAATTGATTGGTTACATCGGAGCGCGGTATCGTGATCTTGCGCCACTTTTAGCGGCTATTATGCAGCCGTTATTTTTTATAACGCCTGTTTTGTTTCGTCCTAGTCAACTTGGTACTAAGGCGTTTATTACTGATTTTAATCCTTTTACATATTTGTTGTCTTTAATAAGGGACCCCTTATTGGGAGTGGTGCCTTCACTGTTTACGTGGAGTGTTGTGCTCGCAATGACAGTAGTCGGGTGGGTTGCTGCACTCGCAATGACGGTTTCGAAGCGCCATCGTTTGGCATATTGGGTTCATTAAAATGGCTATAATTGAAGTTCAGAACGCAACTGTCGAATATCCCCTATACCAGGGGAACAGCATGTCATTGCGCAACACATTGGTTTCAGCAGGGACTGGTGGGATTATTTCACGCGGCACCAGTAATATTGTTACTGTTAAAGCTTTGGATAACATTAGCTTTACATTGAACGATGGTGATCGCGTTGGATTGATCGGCCATAATGGTGCAGGAAAGTCGACGCTACTTCGCACATTGGGCGGGATTTATGCGCCAACCGCAGGTAATGTTCGAGTTGAAGGGCGTATTTCAACTATTTTTGAGCTGGGTGCAGGCTTGGATACTGAGTTGTCTGGCTATGAAAACATCATTCGCATGGGGATGTTTCTCGGGGCAACCAAATCACGGGCACGAAGCTTTATTCCGGATATTGAAGAGTTCACTGAACTTGGAAATTTTTTGGCAGCACCAGTACATACATATTCGGCTGGTATGTTGACGCGCCTGACATTTGCAATTTCAACTGCTATTCAACCTGAAATCTTGTTAATTGATGAAGTGCTGGGTGCGGGGGATGCGTCATTTCAAGAAAAAGCCAAGGCGCGAATGGAAAACGTAATTAAATCGGCACGCATTTTTGTATTAGCCTCACATTCCACTGAAATGATTAATCTGTATTGTAATCGAACGCTGCAATTTGAGCATGGTAGGCTTGTTGAGGATAAATATCTTTGATTGTCCATCCTCTTAAAATGAACCTCGCTTATCATTAGGTATTGCTATGCTTAATAAACAAAAAATAACAATATTATTAGCTACTTATAATGGTGAAGAGTTTTTAGATGAGCAGTTAAATTCTCTTAATAATCAAAATATCGATAATATTAATATTTTGGTCAGTGATGATGGATCAACTGATAATACATTAATTATTCTAGATAAGTGGCGTGCGAAGTGGATTAAAGGTAGTTTTACTATTCTTGTGGGGCCACAAAAAGGTTTTTGTGAAAATTTTCGCTTTCTTATAAACTCCTTAGATGCGGATGATACATTCGTTGCATTTTGTGATCAGGATGATGTTTGGCGTGCCAATAAGTTAAATAATGCACTTAAACGGCTCGCATCTATAGGTGTTAATGCGCAGGCTATGTACTGCAGTCGTTCTCGATTGATTGATGCTGAAGGGCGAGAGATAGGTTTCTCGCCAATTTTTTCTAAAAAACCAACCTTTGGAAATGCGTTAGTTCAAAGTTTAGCAGGTGGTAACACGATTGTACTTAATTTTGCAGCATTTAAGCTGTTACGCGAAAGTGCTAAACGTACAACATTTTTTAGTCATGATTGGTGGTGTTACCAGATTATTATGGGAGCTGGTGGACATGTAATTTATGACAGTGTTCCACAAATTGATTACCGGCAACATGGAAATAATATTTTTGGTCGTAACAAAGGTGTTCAGGCCAAATGGCGTAGAATTGTTGCATTGTTTTCGGGCGATTACTCAGAATGGATTGATGTTAATCTGTATGCTTTGGAAAAATGCCAAGACTTATTGCTTGAGAATAATGTTGACTTAATCAACAAATTTAAGATCGCACGTAAAGGCAATGTCGTAAAGCGTCTATTATTTCTGTTTAAGAATGACATAAAACGTCAGACGTATATTCCTAATATTGGTCTATATGTTTCGGCATTGATGGGTAAATTGTGATCGCCGTAACTGGTGTAAGGAGAGTAGGTTGAAGGGAATAATTTTGGCAGGAGGTAGCGGTACTCGCTTGTATCCTCTCACTTTGGCTGTTTCAAAGCAAATATTGCCTGTTTATGATAAGCCGATGATTTATTATCCGCTAAGCACTCTTATGTTGGCGGGTATTAGAGAGATTTTGATTATCTCTACTCCTCGTGATTTGCCCGCATTTAAGGAATTACTCGGAGACGGATCTGAGTTTGGTATAGAGTTATGCTATGCGGAGCAACCGCAGCCGAATGGTTTGGCGGAAGCCTTTATTATTGGTCGTGAATTTATTGGCAAGGATCCGGTTGCAATGATTCTTGGCGATAATATTTATTACGGCGTAGATCTACCCAAAATTTGTAAAGAGGCTATTCGTCAAGAATCTGGAGCAACAGTTTTTGCATATCACGTCGATGACCCAGAACGTTATGGCGTCGTAGCATTTGATGCACAAACAGGTGTTGCCCATTCGATCGAAGAGAAGCCAACCTCACCTAAATCAAATTGGGCTGTAACAGGGCTTTATTTTTACGATAATGACATCGTAAATATTGCTGCTAGCATCAAGCCATCTACACGTGGTGAGTTAGAAATTACCACCGTAAACAATATTTATATGGAGCGAGGGCAGCTACGTGTTCAACGTTTAGGTCGTGGTTATGCATGGCTAGATACAGGGACGCACGCTAGCCTTCATGAAGCTTCATCCTTTGTGCGTACTATTGAACATAGGCAGGGTATGAAAATTGCTTGCCCTGAGGAAATAGGCTTTGAGATGGGGTGGTTGAAAGCGGAAAAAGTTTTAGAGCGCGCTGCTAAACTTGGAAAAACCGAATATGCAGACTATCTCAAGCGCCGTGTTGTGCAAGGAGCACATTGATGTTGGAAGTGAATGAATTAGGCCTCGGTGTATTGGAAATTATTCCTGGGCGCTTTGGTGATGATCGTGGGTATTTCACAGAGACTTATAATAAGAATAAGTTTCAGGCTCATGGAATTTCTATGGAGTTCGTTCAGGACAATCAATCATATTCCGCTAAGAAGGGGGTTTTGAGAGGCTTGCATTATCAGCTTGAACCTCATGCGCAAGACAAGCTTGTACGTGTATTACAGGGTCGAATTTACGATGTTGCTGTTGATATTCGCCGCGGTTCAAGCACATTTGGCAAATGGGTTTCATTGGAAGTGACGGCAGAACGTGGCAATCAAATTCTAGTACCAAAAGGTTTTGCTCATGGCTTCTTGACGCTCGAAGAGCATACAGTTGTCTCTTATAAGGTCAGTGGGTATTACTCTACTGAATGTGATCGTAATATTCGTTATGATGACACAACTTTGGCTGTAGAATGGCCGGAGTTGGACGTTGAATACCAGCTTTCGAATAAGGATTCTGTGGCTCCTTATCTGAGCTCAGCCCAGGTATTTGAATAAACATTATTGGCGGAGCCTAATCGTTATGAATATTTTAGTTACCGGTGGAGCAGGCTTTATTGGTTCTGCTGTTTGTCGTTTGCTTGTGCAAAACTCAGAAAACAAAGTGATAAATATCGATAAACTGACTTATGCTGGTAATTTACAATCACTGAAAAGTATCGAGAATTCTCGTAATTATAAGCATTACTGTGTAGATATTTGTGATGAGCAAAAAATACTATCGATATTAAAAATTGAAAATATTGACAAGATTATGCATTTGGCTGCCGAAAGCCATGTGGATAGATCGATTGATGGGCCTGCGGCTTTTGTTGAGACAAATGTTGTCGGAACATTTCGCATGTTGAGTGCTGCATTAACTTATTGGCGCGAATTGCCAGCTGATAAGAAAGCGGATTTTCGTTTTCATCACATTTCGACAGATGAAGTTTTTGGTGATTTACCGTTTGATGAAGGCATGTTTACTGAAACAACGCCATATGCGCCGTCATCACCATATTCTGCATCAAAAGCGGCTTCAGATCATTTTGTACGTGCTTGGCACGAGACCTATGGTTTGCCTGTGGTTCTGTCGAATTGCTCTAATAATTATGGACCATTTCATTTTCCTGAAAAGCTTATTCCACTGGTTATTCTTAATGCACTGCATGAGAGGGAGCTGCCAATTTACGGTGAAGGAAATAACGTAAGAGACTGGTTGTTTGTTGAAGATCATGCCAAGGCTCTTGAGCTGGTTTTAATGCAGGGAACTGTTGGGGAGAGTTACAATATTGGTGGCCGAGAAGAGCGAACCAATCTCTCTGTTGTTGAGGCTATTTGTGATATCTTAGACAAGCAACACCCAAGAGCTAATAACAAAAGTTATCGCGATTTGATTACCTTTGTTACAGATCGCCCCGGTCATGACCGAAGGTATGCTATTGATGCTAGTAAAATAGAGGCTGAGCTTGGTTGGAAACCTACCGTTACTTTTGAAGCTGGATTAGAAAAAACCATTCTATGGTATCTAGAAAATGAATGGTGGTGGAGACCCATTCGTGAAAAGACTTATGTCGGTGAGCGGTTAGGGCGTAAATAGGATTAAGTATGAAAATTGCTGTTACTGGTAAAAATGGACAAATTGTTCGTAGCTTACTCGCACGTAAGAGCGATTTTATTGATATTGTTCCAGTGGGAAGGCCAGAATTAGATCTGGCTTTTCCGAATACAGTACGGTCATCGTTGTTAGCGCTAAAGCCTGATTTTATTGTGTCATCAGCAGCTTACACAGCGGTTGATGATGCGGAAATAAATAAAGAATATGCATACACCGTAAATGCAGTTGGTGCAGGAGCAGTCTCAGAAGTTGCGGCGGAGATGGGTATACCAATAATACACTTATCTACGGATTATGTATTCGATGGTCTTAAAAATGGCGAATATAATGAAGGCGATATCGCGAATCCACTTAATGTGTATGGTGCAAGTAAGCTGTCAGGCGAATTTTTAGTCTCCGAAAATAATGAAAAGCATATAATAATTCGAACTGCGTGGGTATATAGCCCATATGGCAAGAACTTTGTGAAAACAATATTATCCTTGTGTGAGAAAAAGACAAGTATTGAGGTTGTTTCTGATCAAATTGGAAACCCAACATCTGCAATTGATATTGCCGAAGCTATAATCCATATAATCATGCATATACATCATCATGACTTTGATGATTGGGGTATATATAACGTCGTAGGTACAGGGTATTCCAGTCGATCCGATTTTGCACGATATATTATCGGCAGGAGGAGGGAATACAATAATTCAAGTACAGATGTAATTGATGTAAATACATTTGTTCCTGCTGGTGGCGTTCATCGTCCCTTGAATTCAAGATTATCTACAAAAAAAGTAAAAGAAATCTTTCACTTGGAAATGCCGTGTTGGAAATTGTCATTAAATGATACAATAAAAATGTTATTTGAATGATGAATATAAAAAAATAATTAAATAGGTGGTTTTTTATTTGAATCGTATAAAGATTTCTCAATGATTTATTGTTTTAGTCTTTATGTGTTCTTTGTAGTGGATCACTGTGCGAGTAGTGATGGAGTTTGTGAATGTCGAGACGGATAGCAGTTGCATTTTTTTATGATGAGCACGGTATAGTTGATGATTATATGGTTCATTTATTGAAGTCTATGAAGCCCTTTGTGGAGCGGACTGTTTTTGTCTCGAATGGCCAGCTCACATCGGATTCAATGAGCGCGGTAAAAGCGGTTGCAGATGAAGTCTTAATTCGTGAGAATATCGGATTCGATGTTTGGGCTTACAGAGACGGCCTTGAGCATATTGGTTTTGAAAACTTAAGCCAATACGATGAGCTTATTTTATATAATCATACATTTTATGGGCCAATTTTTCCTTTTAGCGAAATGTTTGAAAAGATGGAGGCTATGCCCTTAGATTTTTGGGGGATATCGATGCATGGTCGTTTAGAGCTGAATCCTTTTACGCTAAATGGTGAGCTGCCAGCTCATATTAATTCACATTTTATTGCGATCAGAAAAAAGATGTTCTTATCGAGCCATTTCTCTAAGTATTGGAAAGAAATGGAAAAAATCGAAAGTTATGAGGACTCTATCCTTAAACATGAAACGCGATTTACTAAATATTTCAATGAATTAGGATATAAATCTGATGCATATATTAAACCTGAGGATTATGGATCTTTTTATCCGGTGTTTATCGATGTTGCAGAAACAATAGCAAATCGTTCGCCTATATTAAAACGAAGAGCGCTTTTTCATAAGTCTCTTTTCCATGATCATAATGCAATAGATGTGCAAAGTTTTAAATTTGTTGGACGTAAAAGTGCCTTTGGATGATGATACACCTGTTGCACCATATGGTACTATGTTTTGGTTTCGTCCTGCAGCATTAAAAAAATTGTTTGCGCATGAATGGAAGTGGGAGGACTTTAACGCTGAGCCAAATCATATTGATGGTGGTTTGGCGCATGGTCTAGAGCGAACTATTTGTTATGTAGCAGCTGATGCTAAGTTCATATCAATGCAAATTATGAATCCTAGTCAGGCATCTTTTAATTACTGTATGGCTGAATATAAACTGCAGGATATTTTAGCATTAGCGCCTGCTGGGTCGATTGTTAATGTAGATAACTCCATGCGAGCATGGAAAGATGCAGGTTACCCTGCGGCAGGATTGACCATAAAACAATCTCTCCGAGGACTGCTTGGTTCAATTAAACGATCAATGATGTCGCGGACACCGAAAATTTATAAGATGCTGCGTCGATTTAAGGGTAATCAATAAATCGATGCAATCTGCTCATTGCCGTTAGCAAATATAATGTTTGAGGAAAATGCAATATGAAATATCTAATTACTGGTGCTGGAGGTTATGTTGGCAGGCATGTAGTTAATGCATTATTAGACAGGAACGCAAAGATAACTGTTGCTACACGTAATCCCTATATTTTTAAGGAGGAGGTGGAAATATTTTCAGGAAATATTTTAGAATCTTCTCCGAACATTTTTAAAGAAACTGGATCTCCAGATGTATTAATACATCTGGCTTGGGAGGATGGTTTTGTTCACTCAAGCTCTAAGCACTTAGAGAACCTACCTAGTCATATTCAATTTATAAAGAATATGTTTGAAGGTGGTCTGAAGCAGATTGTTAATATAGGTACTTCACATGAAGTTGGTTTCCATGTTGGGCCAGTAGATGAGAATACTCCGACACGACCTAAGCATGCATATGGTATTGCTAAGAACCATTTAAGAGACGTACAGCTTTTATTGTGTGAGCAATATGGTGTTATTAATCAGTGGGTTCGTTGTTTTTATATTTATGGTGATGATGCATATAATAATTCTATATTTACAAAAATTTTAGACGCTGAACGACGGGGTGAAAAGAATTTTTCTTTGAATTCTGGAGAGTTGTTGTATGATTTTATCCATGTTGAAGAGCTTGGGAAAATGATTGCTGATGTCGCAGGTCAAAAGGAAGTCGATGGTATTATTAATTGTTGTTCAGGTGATCCAGTAACCTTAAAAACAATGGTATTAAATTTTATTAAAGATAATAAACTGAATATTAATCCTGTATGGGGTGAGTTTCCTCTTCGGGCATATGATTCAAGGGCGCTATGGGGAGATGCTGAAAAGATAACAAAAATAAGGCGTTTGAAATATAGTGCTTAATATACGCGACTATTTCATCTCAATTGCTTAGTTTGTGTGCATGTTGCTTGAAAGTTGTTGCGCCATTATGAATAAAAGTTCATCTGAACCAAAACGTATACAATTCTTAGATTCACTGCGTGGTTATGCAGCGTTGTGGGTTGTTGCAGTCCATGTTTGTATGATGCCTTCGCCCAATTTCATTTTACCTGAGTGGTTCGGTGTATTTATTAAAAATGGTACAATGGGAGTCGAGCTATTTTTTGTAGTAAGTGCATTCTCGCTATGTTTAAGTATGCCAGGCCACGCAAAAGAAGAGAGGCCTATTTTAGGGTTTGCACTGCGTAGATTTTTTAGAATTGCGCCTCTTTTTTATATATTTGTGATTATTTCTTCTTTTTTCAATCCAGCGGGCGTTGAGTACTCTTATAAAACTATATTGGCTAACTTGTTTTTTGTATTCAACTTGTTTCCTGGTAGTGGTTACCAAACATCAGTCGTACTCTCTGGGTGGACGATAGGTGTAGAGATGATGTTTTATCTTATTTTTCCTTTTGTTTATTACAGGGTTAATAATGTATTTGATTCATTAACCGCGTTCTTTTTTTCCATATTTATTTGGAGTTTTTTATATAGCATCTTACATTTATTTTTATCTGATCCAGGTACGTATAATATGTATTCCATTGTTTTTAGACTTCCTGTATTCATGTCAGGCTTAATCGCTTTTTATGCATTAAATTTATTCAATAATAAGAATTATAATAGTAGTTTTAACAAATCTATTGGTTTGTTATTTTTGTCGTTAGTTCCTGTATTGTTTTTTGCTATTGTGCAGAATAATACTAATTTTATTTATAATTACCATTGGACTGGTGTTATGTTTGCTTGCCTAGTGATAGGTTTAGGTTTAAATCCTGTTTCTTTTGTAGTAAATAAAATATCTATTTGGTTGGGTAAAATTAGCTACTCCATCTATCTTGTCCATGGTCCCGTAGTAGTTTTGTTGTCACCTATATATATAAAAATGCAAAATTCAGGATTTAATTCCGTTTTTATTTATATATTAGCATTTCTTGCAACGGCAATTGTGTCGGTGTGCGTCTCTATTTTAACTTATAATTTTATTGAGAAGCCATCTAATGATTGGGGGCGAAACATTGCAAGTCGCTTGGCTGGAAGGCGTTAGATATAAATCAATGCAAGGTGCGATGTATATTCTATTGAGTGAAGGCTTATAGGTAAGGGGATAGCGTCGTTTTATCGTAATCTTATTAAATAAGGTGTATCATGGTGAGGGGATGGCAATAGCTTGTTATTCATTATTATTTGCTATACGGGCGATCCCTTAATTGCCGACTTTTTGTGATCAAACTTTGTCTAAATAAGACACCTGCCATCATTTGAGAAAGCCCACTCAAGGCTTTGTCTTCTTCTCAAAAACAGTGATAATGCGTTGGGGAGGAGTGCCGGATGAATACAGGTGTTAATTCGAACGGAGCTGGTTCCGAGCCTTTATGGCAGCCATCGGCACAAAAGATTGCTGAGGCAAATCTGACCGCTTTTACCGTAAAAGCCCGGAACATCAGCGGTTTACCTCTTGAGACCTATCAGCAATTGCATGACTTGTCTGTTGAGCGGCCGGAAGTGTTCTGGCCTCTGATATGGGATGAGTGCGGTATTATTGGCCATAAAGGCGCTCGTATTCTGATTAATGCCGACAATATGCTGGCAGCGCGGTTTTTCCCCGATGCAAAGCTGAATTATGCTGAAAATCTGCTGAAAAAAACCGGCAGTGATGATGCTCTGGTGTTTCGCGGTGAGGATCGAGTCCGTTCACGTCTGTCCTGTGATCAGCTGCGGGATCTGGTCTCGCAATTACAGCAGTTCATGCTGGCGCAAGGTGTGCAGGCCGGTGACCGCGTGGCGGCCGTGCTGCCCAACATGCCGCAAAGCATTGCCGCTATGCTGGCCTGTGCTTCCATAGGTGCTGTCTGGTCGTCCTGCTCTCCTGATTTCGGTGTACAAGGTGTGCTGGATCGTTTTGGCCAGATATTGCCCAAGCTGTTCATCACCTGTGATGGCTATTGGTATAATGGCAAGGCGCAGCCAATAGGTGATAAATTAGAGCAGATTGTGCCGCAATTGCCGTCCCTGCAAGCGGTGCTGATCGTTGATTATCTGGGCACTGCTGAAGCCGTTTCCCGTGAGATTCAAAATGGTACACCGGTAAAATGCCTGACTTTCGATCAGGCTGCGGAACAATTCGCACCATCGGCATTGCAGTTTAACCAGCTTCCTTTTGCCCATCCGTTGTTTATTCTCTTCTCATCGGGCACAACCGGCATACCGAAATGCATTGTCCATTCTGCTGGCGGCACCTTGCTGCAACATGCCAAAGAACATCGGTTGCATGCGGATATTAAACAGGGCGACCGGCTGTTCTATTTCACAACCTGCGGCTGGATGATGTGGAACTGGTTGGCCTCGGGACTGGCTGCAGGCGCGACCTTGCTGCTCTATGACGGATCGCCGTTTTATCCCGATAGCAATGTACTGTTTGATTATGCGCAGGCCGAAAACATGACCCATTTCGGGATTTCTGCTAAATATATTGATGTTTTGCGTAAAAGCGGGCTCGAGCCTGCGACCAGTCATCGTCTGCCGCATCTGCGTGCTGTTTTTTCTACCGGATCACCACTTTCACCGGAGAATTTCTCCTATATTTATCAGTCTGTTAAGCAGGATATCCACCTTGCTTCGATCTCCGGTGGCACAGATATCGTATCCTGTTTTGTGCTGGGCGTGCCGGTTCTGCCGGTATGGAGTGGTGAAATTCAGGGTGCAGGTCTTGGTATGGCCGTTGCCGTTTGGGACACGGACGGCAAACCGTTGATGCATGACAAAGGCGAGCTTGTCTGTACCAAACCTTTTCCCTGCCAGCCAACAGGTTTCTGGAATGATCCGACTGGTGAGAAATATCGCTCGGCTTATTTCGACCGTTTTGCAAATGTTTGGTGTCACGGTGATTTTGCCGAACTTACGGAACATGGCGGCATCATTATCCACGGGCGTTCTGATGCCACGCTTAATCCGGGCGGTGTGAGAATTGGCACCGCCGAGATTTATAATCAGGTTGAGCAAATGCCGGAAATTGCCGAAGCAATCTGCATCGGCCAGAATTTTGCAGATGATGTGCGTATCGTGCTGTTCGTGCGTCTTGCCGCGGGGATTGAGCTTGATGATGCCTTGCGGGAACAAATCAAACAACGCATCCGCACCGGTACTTCACCGCGCCATGTACCGGCAAAGATTATCGCAATTGCTGATATTCCACGCACGAAGTCAGGAAAAATCGCTGAAATCGCGGTGCGCGATGTTGTCCACGGTCGCCCGATTAACAACAAGGAGGCGTTGGCCAATCCCGAGGCATTAGCTTTTTATGCAAATCTGCCGGAATTGCAGATTTAGTACCCTGTCTGGGACTTTTTTCTGAAAGCGCTTGGTGTTTCATTCGTGCGGGAGCGGAATGCACGGGAGAAGCTTTTTTCATTGCTGAAACCGGCAAGAAAAGCCACGCGTTTGATCGGATGGGCTGAACGCGTGAGCAGCTCTTTGGCACGTTCCGTCTGCACTTGTTCTTTCAGTGCGCGCAAAGATGTTCCTTCCGCACTGAGATGGCGGTGCAAACTACGTACTGACAGGTTGAAGACACTGGCCACATCCTCGGCCACAGGCAGGCCGTTTTTCGCCATGCGCAACAAGCGCCGTACCTGACTTGTCAGCTGATGTTCGCTTTTATAGGGCAGAACAGTGAGCGGCAGAGCGCGTTTGAGCATGCTGTTAATCGCAACCTCATCCCGTTGCAGCGGGCGTTCTAAAAATGCTGCATTGAATTGAATACGCGCGATTGAGGCTGAAAACTTTAGCTTTGGTGAAAACAGCTTGGGATAAATATCGACATGTTGTGGCGCTGCATAGGGAAACTCAGCGGTTGTCAGCGGAATTCTCTCGTCGATAGCCCAGCAGGCAAAGCCTAAAACATAGCGCAGTAAAGTGACGAGGCAGAACTCGCGATAAGCCCCGAGATCCCGCGCCTCAGTGATGCTGATCGAGGCAATGCCATCGGCAATATCGAGATTAAGCAGAACATCGTTTGTGAGCAGGCGATGATGGCGCTTCCAGCGATGCAGGGCAATGCCAAGCGTTGCGGCACCAAGGGAGGCGCGGCAAAGCATGCCATAGGTGCCCCACGGTAATTTGCGGGAAAACCAACCCAGAGCTTCATCATCAAGCTCCTGCATAGCCTCCCAGTTCAGGTCTTCAAACTGGTCCGGTGTGACGCGTCCGTTCTCATCGGCAAGGCTCTCTGGCGGAATTTGTGCCTTTTCCAGTGCAGTGGCAGGATCTGCCCCATATTTTGCATAGGCCAACAAAATACAGCGAACAAAGGCCGCTGGGATGACCGCAGCTGCTTTTCCTGTGTGAGATGAGGCCAAAATTTGATCCGTCATGACTGTATTTTGTAGCCAAATGGCCGATTTTGCAACCTGTCTGGCCAGTCCGATACCGGCTTATGGTACAACATAGGCAAACTGCAAAACGGTTTGGAAGGACTGTTGTTGATGACACCAAGCCTTGACTTCCTTTTGGGAGAGGATATCGCCCAGCTGCGGGATAGTGTGCGTGCATTCGCTGAGGCGGAAATTGCGCCCCGGGCGGCATATATCGACAGCAGCAATCAATTTCCTGCCGATCTGTGGAAGAAGTTTGGTGCAATGGGGCTGCTCGGCCTCACCGTGCCGGAAGAAGACGGCGGCACCGGCATGGGCTATCTGGCGCATATTGTGGCGATGGAAGAGATTTCGCGCGCCTCCGCCTCTGTAGGCCTGTCTTACAGCGCCCATTCCAATCTTTGCGTCAATCAAATCCGCCGCAACGGCAGTGCCGCGCAAAAAGCCAAATACCTGCCAAAGCTGATTTCAGGAGAGCATGTCGGCGCTTTGGCTATGTCCGAGCCGGATGCGGGTTCCGATGTTGTGTCGATGAAATTGCAGGCGCAGAAACAGGCTGATCATTATAGTCTCAACGGCTCGAAAATGTGGATTACCAATGGCGGTGATGCGGATGTGCTGGTTGTTTATGCCAGAACCGGCGCAGGCCAAGGGGCAGAGGGCATAACCGCCTTTCTCGTCGAAAAGGGTATGGCCGGTTTCAGCCACGGCGCGCATCTTGATAAGCTTGGCATGCGTGGCTCCAACACATTCCCTTTGTTCTTTGACAATTGCCTTGTGCCTGCGGAAAATGTGCTCGGCGGAGAAGGCAATGGCGTTAAAGTTCTGATGTCGGGGCTTGATTATGAACGCGTGGTTCTGAGTGGCGGGCCGCTCGGCATTATGGCCGCGTGTATGGATATCACGCTGCCTTATATGCATGAGCGCAAGCAATTCGGTCAGCCAATCGGCGATTTTCAGCTCATGCAGGGCAAGCTGGCCGATATGTATTCCACGTGGCAGGCCGTGCGTGCCTATGTCTATGCTGTTGGCGCGGTATGCGACCGCAATGACCATTCCCGAACCCTGCGCAAAGATGCGGCAAGCGCCATTCTCTATGCTGCGGAAAAAGCGACATGGATGGCCGGAGAAACAATCCAGACACTCGGCGGCTGCGGCTATACGAATGATTATGCCGCGGCACGGCTGTGGCGCGATGCCAAATTATACGAAATCGGTGCAGGGACTTCTGAAATCCGCCGGATGCTGATCGGGCGGGAATTAATGGCTGAAACCAGATAATCGGGGCATGGATATGAGTGTTCTGAAAACCGCTCTCAATGTGCATGGTGAGGAGTTTACAGCTAATCAAGCTGCCATGCGCTCTCTGGTGGAAGAACTGCGTGACCGCAGCCAAATTGCCTGTGCCGGAGGCGGGGAGGTCGCATCGGCACGGCACAAAGCGCGGGGCAAATTGCTGGCGAGGGAGCGCATTGATCTGCTGCTTGATGCCGGTACGGCTTTTCTGGAAATCGGACAGCTTGCCGCAAATGGTCTTTATGACAATGATGCGCCGAGTGCCGGTCTTGTGGCCGGTATAGGCTGCGTTTCAGGCACGCAATGTATGATTATCGCCAATGATGCGACGGTTAAAGGCGGCACTTATTATCCGCTCACAGTCAAAAAACATCTGCGTGCGCAGGAAATTGCCGAGCAGAACTATCTGCCCTGCATCTATCTGGTGGATTCCGGCGGTGCTTATCTGCCGAGGCAAGATGAGGTGTTTGCCGATCGTGAGCATTTCGGCAGGATTTTTTATAATCAGGCGAATATGTCGGCAAAAGGCATTGCACAGATTGCCGTGGTGATGGGGTCCTGCACGGCAGGCGGAGCTTATGTGCCTGCAATGTCTGATGAAACAATTATAGTTCGCAATCAGGGCACAATCTTTTTAGGCGGGCCGCCACTGGTCAAGGCAGCAACTGGTGAAGTGGTCACAGCGGAAGAACTGGGTGGTGCTGATGTGCATACAAGCCAGTCCGGTGTGGCCGATTATTTTGCGGAAAATGATGCTCATGCGCTGGCAATCGCCCGCCGGATTGTTGCCAATCTGAATATCACGGCAAAACCTGATCTGCTCAATGGCGGTGAGGAACCGCTCTACCCGCCTGAAGAACTCTACGGCATTATTCCTGCAAATCCGCGCCATCCTTATGATGTCCGCGAGGTGATTGCGCGGCTGGTTGACGGCTCACGCTTTGACGAGTTCAAGGCGCGGTATGGCGCGACGCTTGTGACCGGTTTTGCGCAACTCTATGGCGCAACGGTCGGCCTTATTGCCAATAACGGTATTCTATTCGGTGAATCTGCACAGAAAGGTGCGCATTTTATCGAGCTTTGCGCGCAACGGCATATCCCATTGGTTTTCCTGCAAAATATTACCGGTTTTATCGTCGGGCGAAAATACGAGAATAACGGTATAGCTAAAGACGGCGCGAAAATGGTGACGGCTGTGGCAACGGCTCAGGTTCCTAAAATCACAATGCTGATCGGCGGTTCCTTTGGTGCCGGTAATTACGGCATGTGCGGCAGAGCGTATTCGCCGCGTTTTTTGTGGACATGGCCGAATAGCCGCATTTCGGTGATGGGCGGAGAGCAGGCCGCAAGCGTGCTTGCCCGTGTGCGGCGTGATGCTCTGGAGGCGCGGGGTGAAAGCTGGAGCACTGCGGATGAGGAGGCGTTTCAGGCGCCGGTCCGTGAGCAATATGAAACGCAGGGCAATCCCTATTATGCCACAGCCCGCCTTTGGGATGACGGGATTATTGACCCTGCCCAAAGCCGCCGCATTCTCGGCCTGTCACTGGCCGCCGCGTTGAATGCTCCGGTGAAGGAAACCAAATTCGGTCTTTTCAGAATGTGAGGCAAATCATGCATGAGGCCTTGGAAATTACCCGCGACGGCTCCGTGGCAACCATCTGGATGAACCGGCCGCAACGGCATAATGCGTTCGACGCTGCGCTCATTGCTGAGCTGACACAAGCCTTTACACAGCTTGGTGCAGATGACGAGACCCGTATTGTGGTTTTGGCCGGTCGTGGCAAAAGCTTTTCCGCAGGCGGTGATCTCAACTGGATGAAATCTGCCGGTGAGGCCGGTTTTGATGCCAATCTTGCCGATGCGGAAAAGCTGGCGCAGATGTTTCGCATTTTGGCCGAGTTGCCCAAGCCGACAATCGCGCGCGTGCATGGTGCAGCATTGGGCGGCGGCATGGGGCTCGCTTCGGCCTGCGATATTTGTGTTGCCTCAACGCAGGCAAGTTTTGCCACATCCGAGGTGCGGCTGGGCATTATTCCGGCGGTTATCAGCCCCTATGTGCTGCGGGCTATCGGTGCACGGCAGGCTTCACGGTATTTTCTGACTGCGGAGCGCATAGATGCTGCACAGGCC
>NZ_ANNO01000392.1:0-248 GCF_000409565.1 Pseudochrobactrum sp. AO18b | reverse complement strand
AGGGCGGCCCGCAGGCGCAGGCCGCCGCAAAACGACTGATCCGCAATGTTGCAGGCAAGATGATGGGCGATGCATTGGCGCAGGAAACCGCGCATAATATTGCTACTCTGCGCATGAATGCGGAAGCCCGTGAAGGCCTGACTGCTTTTCTCGATAAACGGGCACCGGCATGGATAAACCGGACAGGATCAGATGATGTTTGACAAAATCCTGATTGCCAATCGCGGCGAAATTGCCTGCCGCATCAT
>NZ_ANNO01000391.1:0-24452 GCF_000409565.1 Pseudochrobactrum sp. AO18b | reverse complement strand
CAAACCCGCCCGCCGTATGGGCATCCGCACGGTTGCCGTTTTTTCAGATGCTGATGCGCAGGCGCGGCATGTGCGGCTGGCGGATGAGGCCGTTTATATCGGGGCTGCGCCGCCTCAGGAATCTTATCTTAACAGCGAAAAAAATATCGCTGCGGCGCAAGCCACCGGCGCACAGGCCATTCACCCCGGCTATGGCTTTCTTTCGGAAAATGAAGCTTTTTGCCTTGCCTGTGCGCAGGCCGGAATTGTCTTTATTGGTCCGCCGGTTGAAGCCATTCGGGTCATGGGTTTGAAGTCACAGGCGAAAAGGCTGATGGGTGCAGCGGGCATTCCGCTGATCCCCGGTTATCACGGGGAAGATCAGACGCCTGAAAAGCTACAGCGGGAGGCCGATGCAATCGGCTATCCTGTCCTCATCAAAGCATCGGCAGGCGGTGGCGGCAAAGGCATGCGGCTTGTTGAAAGGCCTGAGGAATTTACGCAAAACCTGTTTGCCTGTCAGCGTGAGGCGCAGTCGGCTTTCGGCGACGATCATGTGCTGATCGAGCACTATATTACCCGTCCGCGCCATGTTGAAATTCAGATATTTGGCGACAGTCACGGCAATTATGTTTCGCTGTTTGAGCGGGATTGCTCGGTGCAGCGCAGACACCAGAAGATCGTTGAGGAAGCACCGGCACCGCATTTTTCTGCACAGCAACGCCGCATCATGGGCGAAGTTGCCACAGAGGCCGCACGTGCAGTGCATTATACGGGTGCGGGAACGGTTGAATTTATCGTTGCGCCTGACGGCCAGTTTTATTTCATGGAGATGAATACCCGTCTTCAGGTGGAACATCCGGTGACGGAAATGATAACCGGTCTTGATCTTGTGGAGTGGCAGTTGCGCGTTGCAAATGGTGAAAAATTGCCCGTTACGCAGCAAGATTTGTCTCACTCCGGTCATGCCATAGAGGCGCGTATCTATGCGGAAGATCCGTCAGCCGGATTTCTGCCGTCAACGGGCAAGCTTGTGCATTTTCATAGGCCTGAGGAAAGTGCTCATGTGCGGGTTGATGCGGGTGTTGAGGAGGGGGATGCGATCAGCCGGTTTTATGATCCGATGATCGCCAAGCTGATTGTCTGGGATGAAACGCGAGACAAAGCCCTGCGCCGCATGGAACGTGCACTGGCCGATATGCAGGTTGCGGGCATTACCAGCAATATTGAGTTTCTGTCGCGTCTCGTGACTTGCCGTTCTTTTGTGCAGGCTGATCTTGATACGGGATTGATTGAGCGTGAGACTGCAGCGCTCTTTCCAGAAGCGCAGGAACCACCCGCTGAAGTGTTTCTGTTGGCGACGCTGGCGCAATTGCTGCATGAGGCCGATGCGGCTCCGCTCACTTCTTTCTTACAACGGCGCGACGGTTTCCGGCTCAATACGCAGGTCAAACGTGATCTGAATTTCCGCTATGGTGCGGTAACACACACTGTCGCTGTGACCTATCTGGGCACGGAATACCGGTTGCAGACAGGCTCGCTTGATGTTGTTGCCTCCGGCCTCCAAGACAAAGATAAACGGATCACTGCCGAGATTGACGGGCTGCGTAAAACATTCACGGTAGTCAGATCAGGCAATTTCATCCACCTTTTTACAGGCGGACAAGGATGGAAGCCGGAATGGTTGGATCCGCTGGATGTGTCGTCGGAACATACAACTGCCCATGACGGGCTCGTGGCGCCCATGCCCGGCAGTATTACCGCCTTGCTGGTGGAGCAGGGGCAGCAGGTTGCAAAAGGCACGCCGCTTCTGATCGTTGAGGCCATGAAAATGGAATTCAAAATAACCGCACCGAGTGCGGGCTATGTGAAAACCTTTCGCTGCACTGTGGGCGATCAGGTCAATGAAGGCACAGAACTGGCGGATTTTGAGCTAGCAGACGGAGAGGCAAAGGAGCAGCTTGCGCTGACCTCAAAGGAGGAATGAAAGTGACAGAAAAACTGAGCTTGGTGAAAGGCGCGACGGAATATCCGCTGATAGAAGCCACAATCGGCCAGTTTTTCGATGAAACCTGTTTGCGATATCCGGATGTTGATGCCCTGATCTCAGTGCATCAGAATATACGGCTGACCTATGCCGAACTCCGTCAACAAGTGGATGCTCTGGCCTGCGGCTTGTTGCGCCTTGGCCTGACAAAAGGCGATCGGGTTGCGATCCTGTCACCCAATAATGCCGAATGGGTTTTAACGCAATTTGCCACGGCAAAAGCGGGTCTGATCCTCGTCAATATCAATCCGGCTTATCGTCTGACCGAGCTTGCTTTTGCACTCAGCAAGGTGGCATGCAGTGCGATTATCCTGTCCCCTCGTTTTAAAAGCAGCGATTATATCGCGATGCTCTGCGAGTTGGCACCGGAAATCCCTGTTTCAGACCCGTATAATCTGCGGATTGAGCGTTTCCCGCAATTGCGATGGGTTATACGCCTCGACACAAACAAAACATCCGGCATGATTAATTTCGACGATCTGCTTGTTGCGCCGGAAATGGTCGAGCTGGGCACATTGCAGCAGATTGGTGTGGGGCTGAATGCGCATGACCCCATCAATATTCAGTTTACCTCAGGCACAACCGGCTCGCCGAAAGGGGCGACACTCACACATCGCAATATTCTCAATAATGGACGGTTTGTCGGCGATGCAATCCGCTTAAAAAGCCGTGACAGGCTGTGCATTCCCGTGCCGCTCTATCATTGTTTCGGGATGGTGATGGGTAATCTCGGATGCCTCACACATGGCGCGGCGATTGTCTATCCGGCGGAGTCTTTTGAACCTTTAGCCGTGCTGAAGGCCGTGCAGAATGAGCATTGCTGCGCATTATATGGTGTGCCGACCATGTTCATCAGCATCCTCGATCATCCTGACTTTGCAAAATTCGATGTTTCAAGCCTGCGCACCGGTATCATGGCGGGCAGTCCATGTCCGGTTGAGGTGATGAAGCGGGTAATCGAGCATCTGCATATGAAGCAGATCACAATCGCCTATGGCATGACGGAGACATCGCCGGTGTCGTTTCAAAGCAGTGTGGATGACAGTCTTGAGCGCCGTGTTTCAACGACTGGCAGGGTTCAGCCGCATTGCGAAGTGAAGATCATTGATAGCGGCGGAACGATTGTGCCGCGAGGAGTATCGGGAGAACTCTGTACGCGCGGTTATCTGGTTATGCATAGCTATTGGGACGATCAGCGCCAGACTGATGAGGCCGTGGATCAGGGTGGCTGGATGCATAGTGGCGACCTCGCAACCATTGATGATGAGGGCTATTGCAATATTGTCGGGCGGATAAAGGATATTATTATCCGTGGCGGCGAGAATATTTATCCCCGTGAGGTTGAGGAATTTCTGTTTCGCCATCCTGCAATCAGGGATGTTCAGATTGTGGGTGTTCCCGATCATAAATATGGTGAAGTGGTTTGCGCATGGATTATTTTGCGTGCAGATACCGAACTGACGGCAGAGGACATCCGCACCTTCTGCGAGGGGCAGATCGCGCATTATAAAATCCCGCATCATGTTAAATTCGTTGATCAGTTTCCGATGACGGTGACAGGTAAGATACAAAAATACATTATCCGCGAGCGGATGATGCAAGAATTGGGACTCGAGGAAAGCAGAACAGCGTAAGCTGACGGGAGATCACAATGGGAGAGCGTGTCAGAATTGTTGAGGTCGGTCCGCGCGATGGTCTGCAAAATGAGAAGCAGATCATTGATACAGGTATCAAGCTTGAATTGATCGAGCGTCTCGTTGCGGCAGGCTTGCGCAATATTGAGGTGACAGCTTTCGTATCTCCGAAATGGATACCGCAAATGGCGGATCAGGCGGCGGTTATGAGCGGACTGAAAACCCATGCCGATGTTTCCTATTCGGTGCTCACGCCTAATCTGCAAGGCTTTGAGGCAGCTGTGGCTGCAGGCGCAAAGGAGGTTGCCGTTTTTGCTGCAGCTTCGGAGTCTTTTAGCCGGAAAAACATCAATGCCAGTATCGCGCAATCGCTGGAACGTTTCGCGCCGGTAACAGAACAGGCTCTGAAAATGGGACTAAAAATACGCGGCTATGTCTCCTGTGTGCTGGGCTGTCCCTATGAGGGGGATATTGACCCGCAAGTGGTCGCGCGCATCTCCAAAGAAATGATCGATATGGGCTGTTATGAAATCAGTCTGGGCGACACGATAGGTGTCGGCGTGCCGGATGGTGTTAAGCGGCTGATCGAAAGTGTCGGTGCGCAGGTTCCAGTTACCGTGCTTGCCGGACATTTTCACGACACTTATGGCATGGGCGTGGCTAATGTCGTGGCGGCCTATGCCTTGGGCGTAAGAACTTTCGATGCCTCGGTCGCAGGGCTGGGCGGCTGCCCCTATGCGGCGGGCGCTACGGGCAATGTCGCGACAGAAGATCTGGTTTGGTTGTTTAACCGGACGGGTGTGGAAACCGGTATCGACCTGAAACAACTGGTGGATTGCGCCGTTTGGATCAGCGCTCAGCTTGGCCGCTCGCCATCCTCACGGGTTGCACAGGCAATCAGCCGTCAATCTTCTGCAGGAGCGGCGTGATGCAGTGCTAATTCCGCAACCAGTCCGGCAGGTAAGATAGTTCTGTGAGCTTCAGAAATGATGCGATGCGTTCCAGTTCGGTCTGTAAGGCTGCAATGCGGTTTTTACCCATTTTGATGTTTTGTTCCGGCCAAAATGCAGTAATGACGAGCTTTTTATCCTCCCGCTTCGCATCAATACGGCCAATAAGCCTGTCACCCTGCATAACCGGAAATACATAATAGCCATATTGGCGTTTCGGTGCCGGTACAAATATTTCGATACGATAATAGAACCCGAATAATTTTTCAGCCCGTGCCCGATCACGCAGGGCAGGGTCAAAAGGTGATAAAACCCGCACACGTGATGACGGTTCCGGCAAGTCAGACACGGAATTCAGGAGTGCTTGTGTGGAGTAGCAACGCCGCAGAGAACCGTCAGCCATTTCAACATCAAGCTCGACGAGACGACCTGCAGCTTTGGCTTCAATGCACCATTGTTTTGCCTCTTCGCGTGTTGCAATGTCAAAGAATGCAGCAAGTTCACCATGCGTTGCAAAGCCCAGACGATCCATTGATGCGGACATTGCCCAGTCAATTATCTCAGCTTCATGCATTTGCGAGCGTTGAAACGGTTCCGGTATGACCCGCTCCGTCAGATCGTAAAACTTGCGAAAACCTTCGCGGTGGCTGATTGCCAGCCGCCCTGAGCGCCACAAAAATTCCAAAGCGGTTTTTGAAGGATGCCAGTTCCACCAGCCACCGGATGAGGCAGGTGTGTCGCCACGGACATCGGAGGAGGTGGTTGGCCCGTGCTTTTCGACATGGCTCAATATTTCTTCAAACTGCGAAGCCCAGCCGTCCCGTCGCCAGCTTGACCATCTTTGCTTCATACGGGCTTCGTCACGGGCAAATTTCAAGCGCCACATCGGGAAAAACTGCATGGGAATGATTGCAGCATCATGGGTCCAATGTTCAAATGCATTGCGCTCAGAGGCAATCAGCTTGTTGAGCGCTTCGGGCTGATAGCGACTGCGGCGCGACCACAGAATAAAATCATGCGCCCGCGCAAGTGTATTCACACTGTCGACCTGCACAAAGCCGAGATCAGTTAAAACACCGGACAGATCTGCACCTTTGCCTGATCCGGTTTCTCGACATAAAAGCTGATGCCGGTGAAGAAAAAGACGGCGCGCATCACGGTTGTTTAATAATGCGTCAGGCATTGGTGATCCTGTTCACGGAAGATATTTGCAATTTTTAACATGACATGTGCAGTTATTCCATGATGTCTTTTTCCGCGAAATATATTCAGCATTTCAGAATTTCAGGCTGAAACAAATTATGTGCCCGTACTCGCAGTGATTTCCGCGATATTCTCTTGTCTTAAACCTCTGGTGCATTAAATTATTGACGGATAAAGAGCTATTTCACCATTTTCGCTGCTATCAAACATTAAACTGAAGATGACACATGCAGGAACAGACAGCTGAATTTATTCAAAATACCAATGCCCTTGCCATCCAGATTTCCAATCTCGTTTTAAGTTACTCGCTTTCAACAATCGGCGCGATTATCATTCTCAGTGTTGGCTGGATTATCGCAGGGATTTTGCAGCGTTGGACGCGGCAATCCCTTTCCAAATTCAAAGGCTTCGACCAGACGCTCGTTGTGTTTTTCAGCGCATCTGTTCGCTATGGCATTCTGGTTGTCGTTCTGGTGATGGTGCTGGGGCAGTTCGGTATCCAGACTGCTTCAATTCTCGCTGCATTGGGTGCGGTTGGCCTGGCTATCGGTCTGGCATTGCAAGGCACATTACAGAATATTGCTGCCGGTATTATGCTGCTGGTTTTGCGCCCTTTCAAAGTCGGTGAATATATTAATGCGGGCGCGATTGCCGGTACTGTTCAGGAAATCGGACTGTTTTCGACAGAGCTGAAAACCTATGACGGGTTGTTCGTTATGGCACCCAATTCGGTTCTCTGGAATACGCCGGTTACTAATTTCACCCGCCATAAAGCCCGTATGCATGATTTTAAAGTCGGGATTGGTTATGAGGATGATGTGCAAAAAGCCTTCACTATTCTCAAAACCATTATTTCCGAACAAAAAGGCGTGCTGAAAACACCGGAGCCGATTTATTTTGTCTCCCAGCTGGCAGACAGTTCTGTGGTTATCAGTTGTCGTTACTGGATTGAAGCGCCGAATTATTTCACGGTCAGCAATACGACAACGGAACGGGTAAAATCCGCATTCAGTGATGAGGGCATTAACATTCCTTATCCGCAGGTCACTTATCATCGTTCCGAGGTGACGAGTTAATTTTGTTGTTTATACGTGTTTGAAGGATGTGCGGGCGATCAAAATTTTGTCCGCACATTACTCTATTCAATTTAGCTCGTTCTAATTAGTGGCGGCTCATCTGTTGACATATCCGGTTGAGGCTCTTATTTCTGAATTTCGCAGATGGAAAACCGCGATCTGCTGATTTTTTCCCGTTTTTATGAGTGCCGGGGCGTGCCGGCTCACAAGTCAGATTTTCAGGATGTGTCCCCGTTAAACGGATACATTTAACGCTTTGTGGCATGCGCATCCGAGAATCCAGAACGAGCAGAGTGGGCGCAGTGAATGCGACATATTCTGCTCAGGAGCTGTCTATGTTCGTGCTTAAACCGCTTAAGCGGCGTATTGTCTATGTCGGTACTTTTGAACTTATTGCGATTGCCGCTTCAACTTTGCTGCTGATGTTTTTGAGCGGCGGTGATGCGCAGGGCTCTCTGCCGGTTGCTGTTGCCGTTTCTCTCATCGCTGTGACGTGGAATTACACATTTAATCTCATGTTTGAGAAATGGGAGGCACGCCGTCAGTCAACCGGACGCAGTGTCTGGGTACGTATTGCCCATGCTTTCATATTTGAGTTCGGCCTGTTCGTGATTATCATTCCGATTTATATGGTCTGGTATTCTGTCGGCTTCTGGAAAGCCTTTCAGATGGAAGCAGTGCTTTTGCTGTTCTTCCTGATTTATACATTTGTTTTTACGTATATTTTTGACATGATCTTTACGCTGCCGCAGGCAATGGTTGCCGCTGAATAATTCAGCCATTCTCAGGGCTGGGCTTGATGACCGGTCGTTTCAAGAACCGATATTCTGAAATATAAAGGTTCTAACGGCCGTTCCTCACCCCGCAAAATGGTTTTGACATAAGCGGGTTCCCACCAGTTCGCACCGGCTGCCAGCAGTTCATGTGCGTGATAATACAGGCTGTCTTTGCTCAGGGATTTGGGTATTTCCTCAAAATGACCGGAAATAACCAGACAGCGCCAGTTATTGGAGCCATGAACATCTGAGAAGCTGACGCATACATTGCGGTTGGCTCTCATGAGCTCCATTTTCTTCCCCTCGGAAGTCAGGGAATAGAGATAACCGTTGCTATGTATGAAACGGAGCGGCACTACATAGGGCTTGTCTTCAACCGAACAGGCCAGATAGCCGATGCCTACATGGCGCAGCATTTCCTCAACTTCCGGACGGGGCATGTCATGGATTAACATCGTGACCTCCGTGAATGTGCGGGTATAATTCAATATAGCACATCCGGAAGTTTACGGCTCAGATTTTATTCCTCCTGACGGCGCGTGGAAGTGCGGTTTCGCTCATATTTCCTCTGAAGCGGGAAGGGCGGAAGCCATGCTTCACGGCGAATAGTCCATAATTCATAGGTTGGTATGAATTGGTTCGGCTCATCAAGTGAGCCCAGATTTATTTCAATTTCGTCATCCGATCGCCCGAAGACCGTTGAGCCGCATTGCGGGCAAAAATAGCGCTCCGCATAGCTGCGGGTATCACCGCTGATCGTGACGGCCTCCTGTGGGAATATTGCTGATGCATGGAAAAGAGCGCCGTGATGTTTGCGACAATCAAGGCAGTGGCAAATACCAACCCGATAGGGCTTTCCCGTAGCGGAAAACCGCAGATTTCCGCAAAGACACCCGCCTGTAAACGTCTCCATGGTTTTTCTCCTTTGAGATAGGCAAGTCATTATTCCGTTTAAGCTCTGCAAAAAGCAAGAACAGAGGGGCTGAGAGGTGTGATTGTGGGTTTTTGTCAGGTATTTGTCGAGACTTGAAGAGGTCTCAAAGTGGAGCGCAAATATCTCTTGTGCTTCCCTTCTGCCAGCCATATCTGATTGTTCTGCAACGTGATTGCAGTATGTTTGAGATAAAAGCGGGGTATCAGGATGACAGTTACTTTTTCGCCGGATGCCGGCGGGCGTAAGCCGGCTGTACACGGAACAGTTTATCAGTTCCGACTGGTATCACTCATGGTGCGAATGCATGGCATCGCATCCATAGGATCGCTTTTATATGCAAAAATTAGAGCAAAAGGCCTATCCGGCCGCTCAGGCCATTCTGGCTGAACTTTCTTCAATTCATGTCACTATCGCTTCCGTTCTGGACGGATCAATCGACGGGGAAGTCTGGGCGGACAGTCCGGTAAACCCTAAGCTTGTCATCGTCATCAATGGAGACGGGTATTTTCTGGCCGGAAATCCGGATATTTCGCAACAAACTGCGAATGATATCAGGGATATCATTCCGGATTGGGCTTATCTGTTTGCCGAGGAATGCTGGTTTCCGCATTTCACCAAAATCTGGGGCAATCAGTTTGTCGTGCCGCATCCCCGTATCCGTATGGGATATGTTGCAGGCAATGCGCTGCCGGAACCTTATCTGCCATCAGCAGAGTTTGAAATCGTTCCGATTAATCAGGAACTCTTTAGCCGCAATCCGGAAAACATTGAGTTGCTGGAGGAGAAGGCGGAAGGATGGGGTTCTGCGGACGCCTTCTTTGAAAATGCAGTCGGCTTCTGCGCATTACATCAGGGAGCAATGGTAAGCCATTGCCTGACGGATAGTGTTTCTGGCACGCGCTGCGAAATTGGTGTGGACACAGATCCTGCTTTCCGGCGTATGGGGCTGGGACGTGCTGTGTCTTCTGCAACTCTTGCGGAATGCATCAGACGGGGCATTCACGGTATCGAATGGCACAGTCATGCTTCGAACAAAGGATCGCTGGCCATTGGTAAAGCTGTCGGACTGACAGAGCTTGATCACCATATGGCCTATAGTTGCAGCCTTCCTGCTGAAAATATAGGTGATCTGACCGATGAAACCTGTCTGAATCTTGCTTTGCATTTTGAAAAGGCAAGTCAGGAGATCAACTGGTGTCATTTCCACGCTGCCGGCGCGCGTGCGCTCTCAGGGGACAGGGAGAATGCGCTTAAGAATATCCGCCTGCTGATCGAGAGTGATTGGGAGGGAGAGGCTGAATGGCTTGAAAGATTCTGGGCGCTTCAGTCACTGAGCGGTGATCCAGATTTTCACGCCTTGCTCAGACGCAAACGCGAAACGGAAGCCAGCTAAAACCTGAAACTTTGACGCATCGAAAGATGCGTCAAAGCACCTGATTGGAGCCAGCAACGGGCATGGGGGCTGATGAGACAATGCGGAGGATGACTGTATAGGCCAGCGGGAGAACTCGTGCCAAATTACGGGCAGATGAAGAAGTAAAAGTCAGTTGCATTGCTTCAGTTGAAGCAAATCTATTGTTGCTGTAAAATGTATATATGAGGATGCATTTTTCGGGGGAAGACGATGCAACAAACTCAGGAACATCAGTACTTCAATATCCGGCCGTCTTTTATTGCACTCATATTGGCGAGTGCAATTGCCATTCTTATATTTTTTCATTCTGTTGTTATGGTGTGCTGGTATACCAAAGCCTGTGGGGTGGCGATGGACCCGATTAACCGCTTTGGCCATATGTTCGACCTCAACCGGGAAATGAACATACCAACCTGGTTTTCCGTGATCCAGTTATTTGTGACAGCTTGTAGCTTGGCGCTGGCCGCATGGGTTCAACGATTACGCTCACGCTCTGCAATCGCATGGTGGGGGTTGGCAGTGATATTCTTTTATATGTCGCTTGATGAGGCAACTGATCTGCATGGTTTGTGGCGGATAGATGGTTATGTAGTTCCCGGTACAACTCAGGCACTTTTTTCGTGGATCATTCCGGCTGTTTTTGTCGTGCTTATCATTGCTCTGATTTACATCCGGTGGCTGATTACACTGCCACGACGCACAACAATATTGTTCTTTGTAGCCGGTGCTGTTTTTGTGACCGGCGCCTTGATTTTCGAAGGGATCGGCGCTGTTCTGGCCGATGAAACCTTTTTCACCCCGTCCTATCTCATTGTTTCGACGATGGAAGAAACATTGGAGCTATTTGGCGTTCTAATTATGCTTTATGCGGTGCTTGATTATCTTCAGGGACAGGGACTTAAAATTGCACTTGTGCCTGAGTCATCCAGCTGAAAATGCAGAGATTAGGTGGCGGAAATCCATGTGCCAAGCGGAGGTGATGTTCATCTGTGCGGCAGCCGGATTAAACGGTATTTTTTCACGTGCTTGATTTTTATGGCGCACCCGACAGGATTCGAACCTGTGACCTCTGCCTTCGGAGGGCAGCACTCTATCCAGCTGAGCTACGGGTGCGCAGTTGCTTTTGATATAAAGCAAAGCCGTTCTAACCCAAGCGATCTTTCGTATCAATGGGGTATAAGAGGATTATTGGCAGATTATTTGTATAAGGTTGTGGAAGTGATTATGGGTTATAAGTTGTCGGGAGCACAAAGGTTTAATGAGACAATCTCATTCTGAGTGCTCGCTTGCTTCGCTAGCGCTTGTTGCGACTCCAAGAATAGCGCCTAGATGCAAATCATCACTGACACGCATCCAATCTTGATATCCCGTTGAACTTCTTCCTTTAACTAGCGCAGAAGCAGGTGAAGGTTTGGAAAATGGAATATCGCGAGATAACTCTAGATATTCCCCTCGCTGAATAAGGCCGCCGTCGGCTATTAATTGTTCACGTAGTTTCCTTACATTGGACGGTAAACTATCGGTAGCCTTAGTGTTTATTTTTGAACCAGACTTCAGCGTGTAAGCGCCATCTTCATAACGCAAAAACGCGCGATCATTGGTTCTTTTCGGGAGAGTTGCATAAAGATCAAGCGATAATGTTTCGGATACTTCACTCTGTTTCGATGGAGTTGGTGAAGTTGCAATACGCTCTTGAACTGAAAATAAATCGTAGCGAAGTGCCTCGAGAACATAAATCATGTTGCCGAGATACGTTTGCATCGTTGCGACATCTGCGCGTGGCAAATTTGAGCCGGTTGGCTTGTTAGAATTCGCAACAAGCTCTTTGCCATTATTTCCTTTTAAAATGCCCCATAGTTTCTCTTCCAACCATTTTACATGGGCACGTGTTAGATTATCATCTTTGCTCGTGAAGATCAGAAATGTATCAAACTCAATAGGAAACTTGCTACTCGTGTAGCGCTGGGAGAAATCATCACTTTCCCCAACATATATTTCGGGCAAATCGTCATCCGCACCGGATTTGATCAGCAAATAAACGCAAGAGCGACTAAGAACTTCGTCCTCAAGCGCTCTCTTGAAGAATTCAGGCTGTCCAGTGATGGCAACACCAGTCCAGTTGTCCAGCTCAACTGTTCTTAAGCTGCGTGGATCTTGCCCCGTAATGAAGATTTTAACCACGCGCCCGAATGCTTCAGTATCACTCATGTCACTCGACTCTGCTTCCCCACAGTCGAATAGCTTCTTTAACATGACGTGATGGCGTAGTGTTAAACTTGATTCGAAATAGCAGTTGGAAATTGAAGCATGCTCACAGGTGAAATTCGCTCAAAAGTTGATCAGGTCTGGAATGCTTTCTGGGCGGGTGGGATTGCCAATCCTCTCGAAGTGATTGAGCAGATCACCTATCTTCTATTTATGCGCGGATTGGATGACATCCAGACGCGTGGAGAAAACAAAGCCAACATGCTAGGGCGCCCGATTGAACGGATGATCTTCCCCGAAGGCGTTTACCGCACGATCCGCGACGAAGACACCGGCGAGATTACTGATGAGATCACCTATACCATGCTGCGTTGGTCTCGTTTCAAGAACAATGACTCTGCACGCATGTTCTTTATCGTCTCAGAAAGTGTTTTCCCGTTTCTGCGCGACATGGCGGAAAAAGGCACTGCCCATGCGGAGCATATGAAAGGTGCACGCTTTACGATCCCAACACCCGGTCTGCTTTCAAAAGTTGTCGATATGCTGGCAGAGATTCCGCTGGAAGATCGCGACACCAAGGGTGATCTTTATGAATATATGCTCGGCAAGATCGCAGCCGCTGGTCAGAACGGTCAGTTTCGCACGCCGCGTCACATCATCAAGCTGATGGTGGAACTGACCAAGCCAACGCCGCAGGATGTTATCTGCGATCCGGCGAGCGGCACTTGCGGCTTTCTGGTGGCCGCTGGCGAATATCTGCGCGAACATCATAAAGGCCTGTTCCGCGATACTACGCTCAACAAGCACTTCCATGACGGCATGTTCCATGGTTATGATTTTGATCAGACCATGCTGCGCATTGGCTCGATGAATATGCAACTACATGGGGTTGAGGGAGCCGATATCCGCTATCGGGATTCGCTTTCGTCCAGTCATACAGACGATGAAGACAAATATTCGTTGATCCTCGCCAACCCGCCTTTTGCTGGCACGCTCGATTATGAGACAACTGCGAGCGATCTGCTGGCAATCGTCAAAACCAAGAAGACCGAGCTTTTGTTCATGGCGCTGTTTTTAAAGCTCATGAAGCCCGGTGGCCGTGCGGCGGTAATTGTGCCCGATGGCGTGCTGTTTGGCTCATCCACGGCGCATAAGGCAATCCGCAAGATGCTGGTTGAAAAACATAAGCTTGATGCGATTGTGAAACTGCCGTCCGGTGTGTTCAAGCCCTATGCGGGAGTTTCCACGGCCATCGTCTTTTTCACCAAGACCAATTCGGGCGGCACGGATCATGTATGGTTCTATGATGTGCAGGCCGATGGCATGAGCCTTGACGATAAGCGCCAGATGCTGGTGACGGAGGAAAAATTCGGCCCTGTGCCGAAAGAGGCACTGAGCGACGACGAACATGCAAAAAACAACCTGCCGGATGTGGTTGCTCGCTGGGCTGAGCGCAATGGCACAGAGCGCGACAACCCGCGCACGGCGCAAAGCTTTACTGTGAGCGCCAAGGAAATCGCCGCCGCTGATTACGATCTGTCGATCAACCGCTATAAGGAAGTGGTGCATGAAGCCGCAGAGCACCAGCCACCGAAAGAGATTATTGCCGAGCTCCTGAAGCTGGAGGACGAGATTGCGAAAGGGCTGAAAGAGCTGGAGGCAATGCTGCCATGAGTTTTGTGAAGCTTGGCGAATTAGTTTCAATCCAAACGGGAAAGCTTGACGCAAACGCAGCCTCTTTTGATGGCCAGTATCCATTTTTTACGTGCGCACGCGAACCATTGCGTATTTCCAGTTGGTCATATGACATGGACGCAGTTCTAGTTGCAGGGAATGGAGATCTAAATGTTAAGCATTACGTCGGAAAGTTCGACGCATATCAACGAACGTATATTTTATATCCGAAAAACAAACATGCCTTAGAAACGCGCTACCTGTATCATTTTATGGAAAAATACCTAGATAAGCTTCGATACCAGAGTATTGGTGGGGTAATAAAGTATATCAAGCTTGGTATGATAACTGAGGTGTTGATCCCCCTCCCGCACATCGACGAACAGAAGCGGATTGCGGCGATATTGGATAAGGCCGATCAACTGCGCCAGAAGCGCCGTCAGGCTATAGCTCTGCTCGATAGCCTCACACAATCGATCTTTCTGAAGATGTTCGGGGATCCGGTGAGCAATCCGATGCGACTGCCAGCCTTTAAACTTGCCGATGTAGCTGATTTCTTCGCTGGCAACTCTTTGCCTGAAGGCATTGAGTTTCAGGGGCAAGATAGCGGATATCTGCTATTAAAGGTCTCTGACTTAAATCGTCCTGAAAATACTGATCGCGTGAAAATCGCGGCATCGTTTTCAGAGAAGCCTGGCTCCCGCGCCGGCACCGCTCCAGAAGGCGCGATCGTATTTCCCAAACGAGGCGGAGCTATAGCTACAAATAAGAAAAGAACATTGGGCCGGTCGGCGATTCTTGACCCAAATCTCATGGGTGTCGCACCGAATGCTAAGCATATGAATTCAATATTTCTTGCTGCATGGTTCAGGTTCTTGGACTTGGCATCGATCTCCTCTGGAAGCTCGGTTCCTCAGTTGAACAAACAAGATCTGGCTCCTCTAGTAATAAATGTTCCCTCATTGCAGCAACAAGAGGAATATGGGATGCGTATAGAGGATGTGTCTCGGCTTTCTTCCCACGCAGCAAAATCCCTAGACGGAGCTCAGATGCTTTTCTCCTCCCTTCAACATCGCGCTTTCTCTGGTCAACTCTGAGGTGTCATGTCAAACTTCGCCTTTCTCGCAGCCGAATTTCCTGAAATCTTCGACAGCGCCAAGCGGGCGGAGACATTGGCGGAAGGAGATCCGCGTGCGGCGGCGTTTTATGCCCGGCGCACGGTGGAACTTGCCGTGCAATGGGCTTTTAAACATGATCCGAGCTTAAACTTTCCCTATCAGAGCAATATTTCAGCGCTGATCCACGAGCCGAGCTTTCGCAACCTTGCCGGTGAAGCGGTGTTTGCCAAAGCGCGCGTCATCATCAAGATCGGCAATCAGGCGGTTCATGAAAGCCGCGATACAAAGCCAAATGAAGCTGCCAATGCCGTGCGCGAGCTGTTTCATCTATGCTTCTGGCTGGCGCGCACCTATGCGCGCAAAGGCGTGCCTGCCGACGATCTCGCTTTTGATCCCGTGCAACTTAACCGCAAATCCGATGTGGTAAAACGCGCCTTCACCGAACTCACCCGCATGAAGGGTGAGATGGAGGCGCGCGACAAAGTCTTTGAAACCATGCTGCGGGACAAGGCTGATCTTGATGCCGAGTTGCAGCGTCTTCGTGCTGAAATCGCAGTCGCCAAGCGCGAAAATGAGGCAAGACCGGATCATCACGATTATTCGGAAGCTGAAACGCGTGATCTCTATATCGATCTGCTGCTGAAAGAGGCCGGTTGGAATCTCGACAGTCCACGCGACCGCGAATTTGCGGTTGAAGGCATGCCGAATAATGAAGGCAAGGGTTTTGTTGATTATGTGCTGTGGGGTGACGATGGCAAGCCGCTGGCATTGATCGAAGCCAAGCGCACCAAACGCGATCCACGTGCCGGTCAACAGCAGGCCAAGCTTTATGCCGATTGTCTGGAACAGCAATTCGGTCAGCGGCCAGTCATTTTCACATCAAACGGCTATGAACATTGGATGTGGGACGACAGCCTGTATCCGCAGCGTGCTGTTTCTGGCTTTTATAAGAAAGATGAGTTGGCGCTGCTGATCCAGCGCAGAACAAGCCGCAAACCAATTGCCGGACTGCCTATCAACAAGCAAATTGCTGGCCGTTACTACCAGACCCGTGCGATCTCGCGCGTTGCTGATACATTTGAGACGAATAAACAGCGCAAAGCTCTGCTGGTGATGGCAACCGGTTCTGGCAAAACCAGAACAGTGATCGCGCTTGTTGATCTTCTGATGCGTGCCGGTTGGGTTAAGCGCGTGCTGTTTCTGGCCGACCGTGTGGCATTGGTGAACCAGTCAGTGCGCGCGTTCAAGCAACAATTGCCGGATGCTTCCCCCGTTAATCTGGTCACCGAGAAAAACGGCGAAGGTCGCGTTTTCATCTCCACCTATCCGACCATGCTGAACTTGATCAATGAACGCCAATCAGGGCAGACCCGCTTTAGTCCCGGACATTTTGATCTTGTTATTGTCGATGAAGCGCATCGGTCGATCTATCAGCGCTATCGTGCCATTTTTGATTATTTCGACAGCCTTCTTGTCGGCCTGACCGCGACGCCAAAAGAAGAGATCGACCGCAATACCTATGGTCTGTTTGACCTTGAGGACGGCGTTCCCACCGATGCCTACTCGCTCGACAAGGCGGTTGAGGACGAATATCTCGTGCCGCCGCATTCTGTCTCCGTGCCCTTGCGGTTTCAGCGCGAAGGCATTCGCTACGATGATCTTTCCGACGATGAAAAAGAGCAGTGGGACATGCTCGAATGGGATGATGACGAAGAGGCAACCCTACCCGACAGTGTGAATGCTGAAGCCATTAACAAGTGGCTGTTTAATGCTGACACGGTCGATAAGGTGCTGGCGCATGTGATGACCGAGGGGTTGAAGGTTGCCGGTGGTGATCGCTTGGGCAAAACGATTATCTTCGCCAAGAACCAAGCCCACGCAGAGTTTATTGAACAACGCTTCAATCTTGCATATCCGCATCTTGCAGGTCATTTCGCCCGTGTTATCACCTTCAAGACTGAATATGCACAAAGTCTGATTGACGATTTTTCCAAGAAGGATGGCAATCCGCATATCGCTATTTCCGTCGATATGCTTGATACGGGCATCGACGTGCCGGAAGTTGTCAATCTTGTTCTGTTCAAACTGATCCGCTCCAAGACGAAGTTCTGGCAGATTATCGGACGCGGCACGCGGTTGTGTCCTGATCTTTTCGGCCCCAATGAGGATAAGGAATTCTTCCGTGTCTTCGACTATTGCCAGAACCTTGAATTTTTCCAGCAGAATCCGCAGACGGATGATGGTCGCAACGCCAAAAGTCTGAATGAACGGCTGTTCGCTGCGCGTTTTGATCTCGTTCGCGCGTTGGATGAAAAACAGCGACTGAATGTAACCGGCATGGCTGAGCCGGATCAGGAAGGTTATGACACTGGTGACGGCAAGCCATTAGACGAACAGACGATCCGCAACGATGCGTTGAACGCATTGCGCAGCTATGTCACGGCTATGAATCTCGACAATTTCATTGTGCGGAATAAACGTCGCGCCGTCGAGAAATACAAATCCGCAGATGCGTGGCAGGATTTGACTGACGCGGTGCGCGAGGAATTGCTGGATGAAGTTGCACCGTTACCAAGTGAGGTGAAGGGTGAGCCGGAAGAAGCAAAACGCTTTGACTTGCTGATTTTCGGTCTGGAGCTGGCGCTTTTAAAAGGATCGAAGAGTTTTGACAGGTTGAAAAAGCAGCTCATAGAGATCGCTTCAGCTCTGGATGAACAAACAGCTATTCCGATTATTGCAGCGCAGCATGCGCTCATCCTCGACATTCTGTCTGACCCGTGGTGGGAAGGGCTTACAGTGCCAGTGCTTGAGTTGGTGCGGCTCAGGCTTCGCGGCCTCGTTCAACATATCGAAAAGGGTAAGCGCAAGATCGTCTATACCAATTTTGAGGATGAACTGGGACTAGGCGCGGTGATAGACCTGCCAGAAATCGGCGTGGTCGATTTCGCTCGATTCAAACGCAAAGCGCGGCACTTTCTTCGAGAGCATGAAGATCACATTGCTATCGCGAAGTTGCGGCATGGTAAACCGCTGACGCCGATTGACATTGAAGAGCTGCAAACCATGCTGCTTTCTGCTGGTATCGCTGATGCCAAGCATTTAGAGAAAGCAACGGAAGTCGCACATGGCTTTGGTGCATTTGTCCGCTCGCTCGTCGGCCTTGACCGTGCAGCTGTGGCAGAAGCGTTTTCGAGCTTTGTGTCTGATAGCCGTGCTACAGCGGATCAGATTGAGTTCGTTGATATGGTGATTGAGCACCTGACCGAAAAAGGCACCATGGATCCTGCGCTGCTCTATGAAAGTCCGTTCATTGATGTAGCTCCAGAGGGTCCACAACAGGTCTTTGATTTCGACAGAACCAAAAAGCTGGTTGATGTGATTACAGGACTGAATAAGAGCGCAACTGTCTGAAATAAATCCAGTGCTTTTATGCCTTTAATTGTGTTTTAGGCATGCAAACGTAATGGCAATACTAATAAGTAGGAATGAATAGAGTAATGCGCGTATATCGTCTCGATCCTAAGACCGGAAGCAAACAATACCCAATAATTCAAGATGGTTGTTTTGTTCTCGCCAACCCTGAGCATGGTGGTGAAAAACACCACGCAAAGAATAAGGTTTTGGTTCGCACTGAACAAGAAATGATTGACCTGATTAGGCTTGGTTACCTAGTGCGCGTTGGAACTGATGCTGCCCCATCTCTAGTTAGTCGGAACATATTTATAGATGGCGAACAGGTTACGTGATTATCAAATGCGAAAATGTTTCGTTTTTCGGATGCTTTATCGATCAGCAATAAAGCCCGCAATTGTGAAAGCGGGCTTTATGAATTCAAACGATGAAATTTCAGCTTACAAATCGATTGCTTCTGAGAGTTTTTCTTCAACCTCATCAATAAATTCTACAGCTGATTGCAAGGTGCTAATGATTTCTTGCGCTGCTTCACCTTTGCTACTGTCTTGTAAACCTTGGGGCATATTTTCAAAAGCCTCTTCTTGTTCGCCACTAATTTCTTCAATTGCTTCTCGCAAAGAAGGGAGGAAGCCTGCAATTTCTTGCATTCGATTTCGACGATCCGCTTTCATATTAGAAGGTGATTTTAGAGCTTTACTGAATTCAGCCTGTAAAAGCTCGCCAAAATTAGGCAATTTAAAACCATCGTAAGATTCAATCTGGCGTTTAAGTGAAGAAAATAAATTGTCAGAAATAATTTTAGCTAACTCTTTTGCTGCCTTTTGATCCATTTTAGGTGGCTCAATATTATGTTTTTTAGCGGTTTTTGTTTTCGCTTTGGCGATTTGTTGCTCAATGTCTTTTACAGTCGGAACGACACCGCTTTTTACTTGTTTGGCAATTTTTTCTGTTAGATCAGTTGGTGTGCTCTTCGCTGCCAATTTGTAGATGGCAGTGGGTGGTAGAATTACAATGGCCTCATGCTTGTTAGCCAGTTCTGCGGCATTCATCATATTCTGAGCAGTTCGGATGGTCATATCAAATTCGGTTTCAACCCATCTGCTGAATTCACCATGAGCAAGCTGAGCTTTTATACTAAGCAAATCACGACCAATTTCGAGATAGGATGCTTGTGCCTTTTTCAGGTTTGCGCGAATACGCTTGGCAGCATCTTGAGCTTGTTTTCTTGCGGCATCTTCGGAGATGTTTGTGTAATCAAAAAGGGTCGTTGTGACAGGTGCCGGTGCTTTGACTGCTGGTGTAATATCCATATTTACTAAAATGGCATCCAGCTCTTTAATATTATGCGAGCCTTCAATTGCGAAATCATTTCGTTTTTCGCTGTGGTTGGTAGTGAGCATGTGCATGTCCTTTCGTTAACAGTAAGGACTATTCATCTGTCACAGAAAAACAGGGATTTCGCATGGATTTTTGCGGTTTTTTAATAACTAAATAAAAACAACAAGTTATGGTCATTAATTTGTTGTGAAAATTTGACGATCACCTTTATGAAATGCGAATCACTGGTTTTGATACGTGCAAGGTGATTGAATTTTCGAACTTAGCTAGCAGCCGTAACAACACAAAATAACGGTCGCCTCTAACGCTGTATATTATGAAACGTCACTTTTAGGTGTCTCTACGATAACACGAAGCCGCCCATACCATTGATCCATTTCTGCGATTACCTGCTGCAGAGAACTTGGATCGACACCGTTGCTTCCACTGTCCCAAAAATATATTTCCTGAACAGGAAATGCTAAATCACTGGTGTATAGCTTCAACGAGAGTTTTGAGATTTTGCTTTCATGACGTTTAGAGCCGGATAATCCGCCAAGCAATAATCCTGCTGAACCTAATAAAATGCCGCCCACGGCAGCACCAGCTATTTGGCTGCCTCTATTGGTTTTAGTGACGCTCATATCATCTTTGATGACTTCAACCGCAATTAGTTCATCAAAGTTATAAACAATAGGTTCGAGGGACATGGACATAGTTTTGATCGCGTTCAACACGACCGCAATTCTCTTACGGTTACGGTCAAGAGCAATTGCGTTATCACAAATGCTGGACTTGAAAATTAGGTCAGCGGAAAAATTCTCTATGCCTTGAAGTCGCTGATCAATGTAATTTTCTTTGCTTTTGCTGAAGGACGACATCAGCCATACGATACCACCTATGATGACCGCGGCGATAAAGAATGAGAATAGAAGCGCGTCCATTTTATCTCCAGATGTGCAAGCAAAGTGCTGCACAAAAGGGAACCCTTCTCCTACTGCTTGAATAGCTATTTTCTAATGACCGGAAGTCTTTGATTTTTATAGGCAGGCTTAAACGGTCAACAAATAAACCCAAGCCGCACGAAAGGGTTCCTTTTCGTCAAGAGGGGAATGGGTATCTTCATCTCGGAATAGCTGAATATTTCTCGCTAGTTATCCGGAATGAGTAAGATGAAGAAAATAGGATATGCTCGTGTTTCAACCAGTGACCAAAATCTAGATCTGCAGCTCAGCGCATTGAAGGCCGCAGGATGTGCTAGGGTTTATACCGATCAGGGCGTGTCCGGTGCTGAATTTGAACGGGATGGCCTCAGCAAGGCGCTAAAAGCGTTACAAGCCGGAGATATGCTGGTTGTATGGCGGTTAGATCGTCTTGGTCGGTCATTGGTTGATCTGGTTCGTTTGATATCAGAATTGGGCGAGCGTGAGGTGGAGTTCCATTCGTTAAGTGAAGCCATCGATACGTCCTCGTCTGGTGGACGGTTGTTATTTCATTTGCTTGCTGCTATGGCGGAGTTTGAACGGTCATTGATCAGCGAGCGCACCAAAGCCGGAATGGAAGCCGCCCGTGCACGTGGGCAAAGGATCGGGCGTAAGCCTGCTATGACAGCTACACAGCTCCGGAATGCCCGTATTGCTCTTAAGGATGGTTCAGCTTCTGTGGATGCACTAGCCGAGCGCTATAATTTGCATCCGCGCACGCTTGTTCGAGCACTGAAGTATGTTGCGTAACAGGATGCTGTTATTTGACTTGTAGCGGCTTGCTGGCTCATTCCTTTGTGCGGCTTGATAAAGGTGCTGTCCGGAAGGTTGTGCGTGCAGGTGCGTCTCTATGGCGTTTTCGGTCAATGTGTAGTTTGAGCCAACGATATTAAACGACCAGCGCGCCAGCATAATTCACACGCTTGAAGTGTTGGACTGAAGCCATCCTATTCATTCCAGAGTGTCCCTCAAGCATAGAAAGGGCAAGCTTGCGACCGAGAGCGCCTCTGGTTGAGTCCTATCGAGTCACTGGCGCGCTTGACGGTGTGTTTCGCTGAATAAGTTGCTCCAGAAGAGTTTGCTTATTGGCGGCGCTCTAAATGATTTTAGTGAGGTGCGCATATAGTTTTGTTTCAGTGTATTGAAAAAATATCTCTGCTCTATAAAAGCGATGAAAATTATGCAGAGCCGGAGAATAGTAATGGGAAACGATTTGGAACTTGTTGCGCCAACGATCCCGTTAATCACTAAAAAATCAAACAAAATATTGGGTGATTTAAATTATGAGTTTATCGACCTTACGAATACTCAAAAACGCTTGTTCGGCCGTAAAGCTTTAAAGCCTCAAATCGATATTAATGATTATACGACACGGGCGGTGATTGACTGGATCGATATTCGAGTCTTGCTGAACCGAAACACTCAGTTTCGATGGTTACAGCGAGACATCAAAAACATCCTTGGTAAAAAAGTCCAGATAACGAATTCTCTTACTCAACCTAACGATCCGGATGATTTATTTGATATTCGTTTCCAAGAGCCAGAGATTGAAACACTTCGGAAGATATTCAGCGAGATCAAAACTCGATACGGGTTAGATATGGATCCTGTCGTTGCCGGTATGGAGATCAGTATCGATTTTTATCCTAAGACTGCTAGCGATCTGGAACGCGCTAAAATGGTGCGTGTTTTGAGTAATCACATGTTGGTTGAGACGGATATGATTTCTGATCACAGAGATAGACCAAGAGCTGTATGGGGGACAAAGAAAGGTAGCTATCAAAAAATTCTCGCTGGTAATACTGACTTTAGTGAAGGCGCTAATAGAGAGCTTTTGATAGCAACGGATTGGGACCATCCGCCTTATGCAGATGCTACCGTTGTAATTGGTGCCAAAGAAGCGGACGTGCGTTGGCGTATTATGGATAAAGTAATTGATACGCAAAATAGAGATGCCGGAACGTATGAAGAGTTGACTGAAAAAGATCGGCGTGCACGAATTGAGGTAACGCTAAATCAGACTGAAATGCAAAAGTTAGGTGTTCAGCATTTTGATGCGCTGAAAGAATTCAACTTTAGCAGCTTACAAGGAAAGTATTTTCGGTTCTTCTTGCCTACCTTCTCCGGAAGAGCGGTTCATAAAACTGTATGGCGTGAAGCTATAACAGTAGCGCGTGACAGATACCGGATGATTAAGTTTCGTAGCAGCGGTGGCGTAGGTTTGCAGGCTATGGATCAAGCAAGAGCGGAAACGCAAAATATTATACGAAAGCAAACTTTGACAGCTATGCATAATAGTGGGTTGAAGCTGCCATTACGGAAGAGAGTAGCTACCGGCTCGTCTCAAACCTTCGTTGCTTATAGGGAGTTGAATGAACGCGTGCTGATAGCTTTAAGAAACCTAGGCAAACGTGTGCATAAAGGTTTCCTGTAATTGGCGCGCGGGACTTTTTTCATAGCTAATGTGTTGATAGATATAAGGGGGTATCTGTGTATATGATGAATAATAGCCCGTTATATAAGTTATTAGGATCAATTGGCTCTAAATTCTCGTAAAGCGCACTGTTCTGGGCTTTACCAATGCATGTTCGCACGTGGGATGCCCTTTATTGAGTCAGAAAAACTTGTAAAAAGCATCTTTAGCAAAAACGAAATTGTTTCGTTTATCTTCATGTGGATGCCTCAATAAGCCTCGCCACTCAATATGTATATATCCGGATAAGTCATTCATATAAGCTTTAGAACAATTCACTCAAAAACGGGAAAGATGCGCAAATCTGTAAACTTACGGACAAGGTAGCGACAACATTCTTCTTATTTGACATAAGAAGGTCATGGCCTGTAACCGTGCCACTTTATAAAGCTTAAGCCCGCTTTTGAGTTACTTTTCCACCTCTAAGTTTACACAATGGAAAGATGCATTGTGATCTAGGAGCGGTGGTTACGTTTCCGGATTGCTATGGCGCCAGAAACCATCCCCTAAAATAAATCCGGATTTTTCTAGGACTTCGTTAAATCCTCTGATCGTTTGAAAACGAACGAGATAGATTGATCTACTCTAAACGTGAAACGAGGCTGTCAGCACTCAGATGTGTGTAGCGCTTGAGCATGGATAGCTCCTTATGTCCGGAAATGCTGCTAACTTTTATGTTGTTTAATCCAAGTTCAAAGAGCCGACTCACAGCTTTGTGACATAGATCATGAAGCTTAAGAAATATACCGGTGCGATTTAGAATGTGCTTATATAATTGTTTAAAGGCAGTGCCTGAAGCCTATGTAATTTAATGCTTTCAAAGATAATAATGTCAAATTTTCCATCGGTCAGTTCATTAGCGATTTGTCAGGTTGGCTCTCAGTTATTGCTTTGCCTGTATCGGTCAATATAGTGCTACATCAAAGTTACTTGCTTAGGCATCTGCCAACAATATAAAAATCAATCGAGTATTTTACTCGAGGAGTTAATTGTAAAATGAAAAATAGTATTTCTCTTCACGTTCTTTGTCGTTCTGGAGTCCCTTATCCACGTGGTATATCGAAAAGTGCACAAGGTGAGTTAGAGTCAATTTCTTGGCGGTTTAATGAAGCGTGGAATGATGATTTAATTGGAAAATATTTTTGTATTCATGACAAAAAAGCTGAGAATGAATAGCCCCTAGATTTGTAGACACCTTGTGACTTAAAAAAGAGGCAAGGAGCTTACGATGGGTAAAGCTAATTTCACCGACGAA
>NZ_ANNO01000390.1:0-23927 GCF_000409565.1 Pseudochrobactrum sp. AO18b | reverse complement strand
AGAAATGGTATGCTGTCACCAGCACACTTTGAACAGAACCACAAACTGAAGACGAAGAGTGTCTAATAAACTCGGGGCTATTCAGAACTCTTACTTTGGTGGGCTTATTACACGTATTGAGCGACGTCCAATTTCTGACAATAATGGAGAAATTAGAAATGTCGTTTATTTCAAGCCTGAGCTGAAGGCTAAAGGTTTGCGGTGGCCCGGCAATCTGCAGGGACAAATTGAATATTGTGTAAATACAGAATTGTCAGTTGAACAATTAACGTCTTAGTTAAATATTTTGCTGAAAATCATATCTAGCTTATTGATTAAGCCTCTACATATTGATCACGCCCACATTAGCAGCATGTTTGGTTTTCGGAAAATGTTATGTCGTTGGAACGAAAAATAGAAAAGCTTTTAATTGAAGATGCTAATTTTGTTGAGTTAGAAAAAGAGTTTGATCAGTTTTGCCTATTTGAAGCACTAGGCATGATACGCTCAGAGATAAGACATGGAAATTACCTAGCATATTTGCTGAATCCAGCACGTCCTCATGGTTTTAACACAGAAATACTCCGTGCATTCCTCATGTGTGTTTCGCAGAAATGCGTTCTCTTAAAAGACAGATACCAGCTGAATGCGCTTGATGTTCATTTGATGGATATTGAGCAAGCAGAGGTGCGACGAGAATGGAGAAATATTGATCTTCTTATTGTGCTAAAATCGCAGAAGGTCGTGATAGCTATAGAGCTTAAGATTGATGCAAGCCAAAGTCATGATCAACTAGAGGGGTATAGAAAAATCATTGAACAAGAGTGGTGCCCTTCAGAAGGATGGAAGCATATCAATGTTTTTCTCACGAAACATATTGAAAATCCTAATGATATCGGTAATTGGGAGCCGCTTTTACTTAAAGAGCTTGTTGAGTATTTGCAAGTCGTTGCAGATCAACCTAACGATGGTCAGGCAGCTGAGATGCTCCGATCTTATTTGCGGATGCTTAGGAGACATCATTTGGAAGATACTAGACTAGAAGAAATGGCACGAAAGTTGTGGGCAAAACACAGTGAGGCGCTTACATTTCTTGCTGATCGACGCCCAGATGCAACAGGATTTTTTCTAGAGGCACTAAATGATAGAAGAGAGGATCTTATCAGTTTATTGGAAGAAAAAGGTATTGAGATGCTATTTGAAGGGGGAGGTAAAAAAATCCTTCGTTTTGCATTCAAGGAATGGGATGCTTTACCCGAGTTCAAAAATGCTAATTGGACAGAATCTAAAAGATTTATTTTGTTAGAATTGAAAAGGGATGGTTCTAAGATAGACGCTTGCTTATATTTAGGACGCGGCAATGAAAGTATACGTCAAAAATACTTTGCTACCTTGGAGGGCAATCCGTTTGGTGGTTCTAATATAGGCAATAGTCGTGATTGGACATGTCTCGCTAAACAAGAAATTTACAATGAAAAAATCACTGAAGGGGAAGATCCGGAGAATTTAATAAGAACAACATTGCTATCTATTACAAATTTTGCAAAAATAGTTTTCGAGCATTACAATCCACTTCTTCAAAAGCTAACCTAAACGATCAACCAGATCGACGGCGCGCAAATGGCTGTAGCGTTGTAACATGCGCAGTTCCTTGTGTCCGGAAATCGTTGCAGTTTCAATGACGTTCAGACCTTTTTCTAAAAGGCGCGAGATTGCCTCGTGACGCAGATCATGAAACCGGAAGTCGATCATGTCAGCACGAACGCGAAGATGCTCCCACGCTTGTCCTACGGCTGACTTCGTTAGGGGGAATACACGTTGATCAGCGCTTGCCTTTTTAAGTTCTACGAGTGTTCGTAAAGCAAGCTGCGACAGTGGTATGTCACGGCTTTCACCATTCTTAGTCATATCCAAATGAGCTATACGGCGATTGAAATCGATGTCTTGCCACTCTAGCGAAAGAATTTCACCTTGGCGCATAGCTGTTTCGAGTGCGATGATAACTAGCGAGCGCATATAAGGATTGCGAGCGGTATCAGCGGCTTCCAGCAGTTTTTGCTCTTCACCTTCTTCTAGTCGTCGTTCACGACCACGTGGCGGTGATGGTCGTCTGATCATCCGGCATGGATTTTGCATCAGATGCACACCCCACTCTTTGCGACCAATGTCGATGGCGTGTGCTAGCGTGTTCAGCTCTTTAAGTATTGTGGACGTCGCAACAACCTTCAACCGTTCATCACGATAGAGAGCAATGTCGGTAGGACTAAGCATGGCAAGAGTGCGATATGCGATCTCATGCTTCATAAGCACACGGATGCGATAGGTTTCGGTTTGAGCGCTACGTTTATGTGGTGTGATTTCCGTCAGGTAGCGTTCAAGCAACTCCCTGAGCGTCATTTTCTCGGCAAGGCGCGTATCGATGAAACCACCTCCGCGATCTAGTTCAGTCTCGAGATTGCGTGCCCACTTCTCAGCATCGGCTTTAGTGTCAAAGCTCTTGGCTCGTGGTTTGAGCCCCTTACGGCGAACCTGTGCCTGCCAGCGTCCACGTAATTTACGAATTGTAGCCATAGAAACTCCATCCGGTATTTCTATAGTCTGTAGGACGCCCCTTTATAGGTGCCAAGGAGGAAACCAGAACGTGAGTTTGACGGCATTGTCAGGCCTTGCATCATGATCGTAAGACCGGAAACATAGGTGTCGAGGAGAGTGGCGAGGTTGTGCCGATTGACCCGTTTTACGACTGGAAAACACCTCAGAACATCGAGGAAACCAAGTTTTTTAAAATCGCCTTATCCTGATTTTCAGGGCAGCTCTTTGTCGTAGATACGCAAGCAATATGAATGCTGACAACATTTATCTGCTTGAGTGGCGGGGATGCGCCTGAATACAATTCTGACGCTATAAAAGCGTGATCACCTTGTTTAAGGTATTGAAATAATAGGACTATTTTAGAGCTTGATCGCAGCCTTCGGACTCTTCGGAGGGCAGCACTCTATCCAGCTGAGCTACGGGTGCGCAGTCGCTTTTGATATAAAGCAAAGCCGTTCTAACCCAAGCGATCTTTCGTATCAATGGGGTATGGCCGAATTGATTGCAGATTATGTGCGTAACTTTGCGGTTACTATCATTGATTTACAGCGTACCGCCTTATCCCTGTCGGATCTTTTTCATCGTGCCGCATTTATGCAAGCGGATGTGTGATTGCTTTTTCTCAAAGGGTGGAGATCGGGCAGGCTTTGATATAGTTGGAGCCGATAAACCGCGCTTATTGCTGTGTTTTTACGGTGCTTATGATTCTGCGCCGGTGCAATTTTTGAAATAAAACGGAATAATCTCATGCCTCAGCCGTTAGCCCTGACAAGAAATATATAAGGGCTCAGGCTAATGGCAGAACAATCACTTCATAATATTACAAGACTTACACCGGCTAAAACGGCGGACAGTTCATCAAAAGCTGTTGTGCCGGTATCGGCAATGCCGCTGAAACAAGTGAAGCAAATCATTGCGGCACTGATCCTTGGTTTTTCCGCTATTTTGATTTTTGGAGCGATTGACGGGCTGACCATGCCAATGCGGGTGTCCGTTGCGGTTTTCGTCATCACGCTTGTTTGCTGGGTGATATTGGATCTGCCGGAAACACCTGTAGCGCTCGGTGGTGCAATCGCACTGGCTGTTACCGGAACCGTGAGTAATGAGGCTGTCTATGCGGCGCTTGGCAAAGACATAATCTGGCTGATGCTGGCGGCCTTCATTCTTGCTGCTGTTTTGCAGGCATCAGGTCTGATTGAAAAATTGTTACTGCGTAATCTGACGAGGCTGAAATCCGTCCGGTCACTGTTTTATCTGCTGACATTGTTTGTTTTCATGACGGCTTTCATTATTCCTTCCACCTCTGCACGTGCAGCAATTTTGCTGCCTGTCTATGTGGCAATTGCCGGTACGGCATTCAGTGCCGGTTTCACCTGCGCTTTGGCCTTGTTGTTCCCCACGATTATTTTGCTGTCTGCCGGTGCGTCACTCACCGGTGCAGGTGCACATCTGGTGGCTGCGGATTTCATCAGCCGAACCGGTGGTCGTGAAATGGATTTTCTCAGCTGGATTGCTTTTGCCGCACCGTTCTCACTGCTTATCAGTCTGATTGCCTGCGAGCTTATTCTGCGCTTGTTTTTGAATGCTGAAGAGCGCAAGCAACCGCTGCCGCAATGGACGGATAAGCAGGACGAAACAGCACTTACACGTCAGCAGAAAATGCTGTTGCTGATTACTGGCGCAACCGTGGTGATGTTTGCCACCACGGCATTACACGGTATTGATATGCCATTGATTGCCTTGATTGCCGCATTGCTGGTGACATCTGAAAAGCTCTCACCGGTTTCCTTTAAAAATGCACTGAAACTGGTGGAGTGGAACCTACTGCTGTTTTTAGCCGGTACTCTGGTAATCGGCGAGGCGCTGCTCACCACCGGTACTGCGGAACTGATCGCACAGCGGATGCTGAATGCTTTTGGTGCCGGACTGGCTGGATATCCGGCGCTGATTATCGGTTTTGCTGCGATCACAGCGACCTTGGCGCATATTGTCATCAATTCCCGAACCGCCCGGGCTATTGTGCTGATACCTGCGCTTTGTCTGCCGCTGGCCGGTCTCGGAATTGCAGTCACGCCGCTCATTCTGGTGGTTACACTGGCCAGCGGATTCTGCCAGACACTGCTGGTTTCCGCAAAACCTGTCACATTGTTCGGCACAGCCGATCCGCAGCCTTTCAGCCAGCGGGATTTGCTGAGGCTGGCACTCTGGCTGATCGTGCCATTCATTGGATTGCTGATGATATTCGCCTTGCTGATATGGCCGATGCAGGGAATGAGCCTGAAATAATTCAAAGAGTTACATAGCCCCGATAAAAATCGGGGCTTTTTTTTATGTTTTATGAAAATAAATAAAATTTTGCGGAATAAACCGCATCAGCCGCCGTTCTTCCCTTGCAATTCAATTGTCACAATTTGCAAAGGAAACTGTCACAATGTCTATCACTGTTCTGGTTGCCCCATCAGGTTTCAAAGAAAGCCTGTCCGCGGATGAAGCTGCAGATGCGATTGAGAAAGGCATTCGACGGGCTGTGCCGGATGCACATATTATTAAAGCGCCGATGGCAGACGGCGGCGAGGGTTTTACCAAAGCGCTGATTAATGCCACGCAAGGTACATTGCATGAGGTGATGGTGACCGGTCCGGTCGGTCAGCCGGTGCAGGCACATTTCGGATTTCTGGGCACACGCGGTGCCAATGGTGACGCCAAGCGCACGGCCGTTCTGGAAATGGCCTCGGCCGCAGGGCTGAGCCTCGTGCCCCGTGACCAGCGCAACCCATGCCTGACCACCAGTTATGGTGTGGGCGAATTGGTCAAAGCCGCACTGGATGCCGGTGCCGAGCGCATTCTGCTGGGCTGCGGTGACAGCGGTATTAATGACGGCGGTGCAGGTATGGCGCAGGCGCTCGGCATTAAACTGCTCGACAGTGCAGGGCGCGTGCTTGACACCGGTGGCGCTGCTCTTGGAAAACTCGCCGCAATTGATATCAGCAATCGCGATCCGCGTCTTGAAACTGTGCAGATTGATGCGGCTGTGAACTGGCATAATATGTTGCTGGGAGAACGTGGCGTGGCCCGTGTGTTTGGCCCGCAGAAAGGCGCAACGCCGGAGCAGGTGGAAATACTGGCGCATGCTATGGAAAATTATGCGCATCACATCGGTCTGGCGACCGGTATAGATGTCGGTTCTGCGCAAGGGGCAGGGGCTTCCGGCGGCTTGGGTGCTGCGGTTCTGGGTCTGCTCTGCGGCAAGCTGCATCCGCGCTATGAGATCGTTATGCAATATCTCGATCTTGACCGTTATCTGACGGATGCTGATCTGGTGATTACTGCCGAAGGCAGTCTGGACGGGCAGACACCATTCGGTAAAGTCCCTGCAGAAGTGGCCTTACGCGCCAAAAAACGCGGTACTCCGGTGATCGCGCTGGCGGGTACAATCGGGAAGGGGGTACGCCTCAATCTCGATCACGGTATTGATGCTTTCGCATCTATCCTGAGCCGCCCCTGCTCACTGGAAGATGCGATTGATGCCGCCCCTAAATTACTGGCACATGCTTCGGAAGATGCCGTACGTATGGTGATGATCGGCATGTTGATGAACCATCGGATGGCTGCCTGAACAAAACAAGCGCCTTAATTATAAGCCCTGCAATATCCATTGCAGGGCTTAATTTTTATTAGCTGGTGCAAAGAGCCTGTGCATTAATCAGTCCCCAGCCAAAGACAGGGTCATGACCGGGTTTTCCCATATCTTTGGCCTGACGGCTCAGTTCTTCCGCAATTTGCCGGTTATCCAGATCGGGCTTTTCAGCTTTCAGCCTTGCTGCTGCGGCAGTGACAAATGGTGCTGCAAAAGATGTGCCGGTCTTTTGCCGTGCGCCGGATACGGAAGCTGCTGTCCAGACGCCGACACCCGGTGCAGCCAGATCAATATGCTCGCCGCGCACAGCACGTCTGTACGGATTGCCGTTGCGGTCAACAGCGGTTACCGCAATCACATTCTGATAGGCGGCAGGATAAACCGGCTTGGCATGAGGGCCTTCATTACCCGCAGCCGCAACCAGTGTAATTTTACGTTGTGCCGCCGCCTCAACGGCCTTTTGCAGCAATAAATTATCCGGCCCTGAAAGGCTCATATTGATGAGCGGTACTTGTTTTTCCGCCAGAAGATCAATCGCGCGGATCAGGTCATAGGTTGTGGCGCGGTTATTATCGCCTTTGGTGCCGTGAAACACATCCACTGCAATCAGTTCTGCCTGCGGAAGCAAGCCCGGTGCACGGCTGTTTTCAGCGCCGACAAGCAGAGCCGCAACGGCTGTACCATGCTGCGTACCTGATTGCGGTAGCTCATCATCACTGAGGCGGATGATTTCCAGACGCGCCTGTTTGAGCGATTCATGATCGGGATTAACTGCCGTATCAATCAGGCCGATCTTTGGCAGTGTGGTGCAGGTTGCTGCACCGGCTTTCGGCTCATTCCAGCCGATCAGATCACGCATCAGCGTGCAGTCTGTGCCGTTGCAGGCTGCGGGTGCCGGTTTTGTTTCTGTTTTCGGGGCGGTTGTCTGTTCCGGTTGGTAATAATGGTTGAAATCAACCACCGCATCCGGCACGAGCGCGGATACCCGCTGGCGTGCAGTTTGCAATGACATTTTTGCCGGTATTTGCAGGCGCGTGAGCTGTGCTCCTGTCAGGCGCATTTCCACTCTGTCAGCCACAGAAAAACCCTGTTGTTGCAATTGTGCAATATTTTCATCGCTGAGACCGAGTGCGACAAGCCTGCGGGGTTCGTAAACAGGTGCTGCCTGTTGACGTTTCTTTACCGTGCTGCGTGTTCTGGGCGCCTGTATCTGGCGGCGATTGTCCAGATAGTCCATCAGCGTCTGCGGCCCGCGAAAGCGTTTGCCGCCGTCACTGCCGGAGCGTCCGCTATTGCCGGATCCTCCGTCATCACTGCCACCATCATCACCGTCATCATCATCTGCATAAGCGGCACTGACGACAGAGAACTCAGCGGAAAGCATCAGCGACGGAGCGGTTGTTACAATACCCGTCGCAACAAATAAAAGACTGGCAGAGCGGAGAAGCCTGCCGGTATGCCTGTATAGACAATTTAACATTGATCTGTTCCAGTTTTCTGTTGATGGGCTTTATCGTAAGATTGCCCAAATGCAGAACGTATGGCTCGGTGTTTTATTCGATTTTTCGGACAGAATCCTCTTATGACAGATGACGGACTAAGTTTTTCACAGCGTTTAATAGGTTTTTTACCGAATTTACGCCGTTTTGCTATCGCTTTGTGCCGCTCCCGCGAGTTAGCGGACGATCTGGTGCAGGCCGCCTGTGAAAAAGCACTGGCCGCAGAACACAGTTTTCAGCCCGGCACACGCTTTGATGCATGGATGTTCCGCATCCTGCGCAATATCTGGATTGATACATTACGCAGGCAGAAGACAGCCGGTATCAGCGATGATATTGCCAATCATGAAGATATCAGCACACCATCAGGTGAAGATGCGGCTATTGCCCGTATGACCCTGCAAAATGTGTCGGAAGCAATCGGGCATTTGCCTGACGAGCAGCGCGAGGTGCTGCTTATGGTCTGCGTGGAAGAGCTTTCCTATAAGGAGACTGCGGAGCTGCTTGAGATACCGATAGGTACTGTTATGAGCAGGCTGGCGAGAGCGCGGAAAAATCTTGCTGAACGAACGGGAATAGACAAGGATCCCATGCGTTTATCCCCTGTGAAAGGCGGTAATCAATGACACAATCCCAACCGCATAAAGATTTCAGCGATGAAGAGCTGATGGCCTTTGCCGATGGCGAGCTGGATGAAGAGACAACGGCGCGTATTGAAGCAGCTATGGAGCATGACGATGCGCTGATCGCGCGCGTGGCGCTGTTTATGGAAACCCGCGCGGCTGCACAGGACGCTTTGCGACCAATGCTGGATGAGCCGGTGCCGGAGGCATTAATGGCTGCTGTGCAGGGCATGGTTGCGCGCCACGAGCAGGAAAAACAGCAGAAAACTGCTGAGGTGGCAGAGCCGGTTTCAGCGGATGCAGAGCGCGGGAATGTCATTGTTCCATTTCGTGCAAAGCCACGTAAACCGCTTTTTGCAGCCAACTGGTCGGCAGCCGCTGCAGCTGTTTTGCTGGCTGCGGTTACCGGTTTCAGCGGTTATTTCATGGGGCAGAGCGGCCTGCAAAATGCACAGCCTGAAGGTGCAGGTCTTGCTTCGCTCACAGCATCTGCCGTGCAGGCACAATTGCATAAAGTGGCTTCCGGCGAGACTGTCAATCTGGCTGAGCAGAATGCCTCAATGCAGGTGATTGCCAGCTTCCGTGACGGGGAAAATCATCTCTGCCGTGAGTTTCGTCTGAACAGCGCGGGGCAGTCCGGCTATGTGGCTGTGTCTTGTCTTGAGCAGGAGGATTGGAAATTGCGTTTTGCTCTGGCTTCACAGCAGGATACGCAAAATTATATCCCTGCCTCAGCACAGGAAACTGTCGATATTTATTTGCAGTCCATTCAGGCCGGTGCACCGCTGTCAGCGGAAGAGGAAAGGGCAGCACTCAAGCAGTGATGCATCATAGGAAAGTCTTATTGTACGGGCATCTTTGGGAAATTGCTTAAAGATTTTTCAAAGATGTCAGGAAAAGACAATGCAATATTCAAAGCAGATTTTAACCGCAGCCCTGGTCTCAACACTTCTGGTTGCGCCTGCATCCGCCAGAAATGCGGTAATGATGCCACTGCCGGATAAACGGATTGCAGTGATTTCAGAAGGTGATCTGGAACCTGCATCCATCGGCAGTTACACGGTTGCGCTCTATAAAGATGACGGGCTGATTGACTATCTTGGCGGCGGAATTTTTGCACGCGACGGCTCTGTTTTTGGTGAAAAGGGCGAGCCGCGTGTCAGTTTCGCGGATATTACCGGCGACGGTAATCCCGAGATGATTATCGCCAAACTAACTGCGGGTTCCGGTAATTATCTGGATGTGGATGTGCTGAAACTCGGTGATAGCACTGTTGAGCGGGTGCTGAATTTTGCAAGCGACACCAAGAAAGACCTGCTGATTGAAGCCAAACGTGCCTATAGCCAACAGCAACAGAACCTGAAGAAACCATAAAACGGCTTTTATTACCGGCTCAGTGACTCTGACAGATAACCAACAAGAGCACGGATATTGGGTGCCTGCGCTTTGGTTGAGGGATATACAGCATGAATTACCGGCTCATTAAGCCGGTAATCGGGAAGCAACTGTATCAGCTGTCCTGTTTTTATATCCCCGCTAACAATCCAGAGCGGCAATTGTGCGATCCCCAGACCGCGTATCACTGCATTGCGCAATGTTTCATGGCTGTCTGTTATCAGGCGCGGCACATGTCTGATGCGCTGCGCACGACCGCGTTCATCACGGAATGACCATTCATAGTGAGGACGACCGGCGCTGACAGCACGTTCAATTTTGGGGAAGCCAAAAGCAAGGGTCGGAAATCCTGCGAGATCTTTCGGTTCTGCCGGCGGAGACGCATTGCTGAATAAATCCCTGCCGGCGATGAGACATTGCGGATTTGTACCAATCACACGGGTCACAAGCGCATTATTCTCATGATGACCGTTATTGTCCTCGCGAATAACGAGGTCATATCCTTCGCCGATCACATCAACATTTCTGTTCAGGCATTTGAGATGCACATCAACCTTGGGAAAGTGCTGCATGAATTCTGTAATCAAATCGCTGATTTTATAATTGAGCGGCCCGACGGGGCAGACAATGCGGATGGTGCCGTTTGGCTCCTCGTAATTGCGGTCGATGATCCGCTGTGCGGCCTCAATATTTTCGAGCACAACAAGACATTGGCGGTAATATTCAGCCCCGACCTCAGTGAGTGCAAAACGGCGGCTTGACCGGTAGATCAGCGTTGCCTGCAAAAACTCTTCCAGATTGGTGATGTGTCTGCTTAAGGTCGATTTTTGCACGCCCGTTATCCGTGCCGCAGCAGCATAGCCGCCGTGCGTGACCACTTGGACAAAATAGAACAAGTCGTTCAGGTTCTGCATCGTTGCAAATATAGAATGCTGCGTTTCAGTATTCAAATCTTTTCTAATAAAGGCGCCGATGTTACTATTTCACCGCGTTGTTGTTTTTTCAGAAAACAACGGTCGGTAAATTTCGTCACCCGCAAGTAACTATCATCTTATCTGCTTGAAATTAAATCAGAATTGCGTTTCGGCTGAGGCTTTGATGCTCTCGGTTCGGGACGTTGTGGAATTGTTTTCCCTGTGTTCGAGGAGACTATGCAATGACAAGCGAACCCATTCGTGATCCTGTAAAAGACCGGCTGCTCAGCCCTAAAAACTCAGCCTTTATCATTATTGATTACCAGCCTGTGCAGGTGAATTCCATTGCCTCCATGGACAGGCAATTGCTTATCAATCATATCGTTGGCGCATCCAGAGCTGCACGCGTTTATGATTTGCCGATTATTCATTCAACCGTGAATGTAAAAACCGGTCTCAATAAACCTCCTATTCCGCAAGTCCGCAAAGCCCTTGAAGGAATTCCGACGATTGACCGCACCACAATCAATTCCTGGGAGGATGTTGAATTCCGTAAAGCCGTAGAGCAGGCCGGACGCAAGAAACTGATTATGACAGCACTCTGGACTGAGGCCTGTCTGACATTTCCGGCGATTGATGCGCTTGCTGAAGGCTATGAAGTCTATGTCGTGGCTGATGCTGTGGGCGGTACTTCGGTACAGGCGAATGAAGCTGCATTGCGGCGCATAGAACAGGCGGGCGGCAAGATGATCAGCGTGGTTCAGCTGTTCTGCGAATTGCAGCGTGACTGGCAGCGCAAGGAAACAGTTCCGCAATTTATGGATCTGTTCATCCAAACCGGCGGTACTGCCGGTATCCAATTCTCCTATGACAAAGCAGAGTAAGCTTTGCTTCCAATGCGGGCAGAACATTTCCGGTTTATTCTTGACCATTGGAAATGCTCTGTCCGCATTGAACAGGCAAGGATTTCAAATGAGAGGAGCATGTTTATGGGCGATCTCTTCGTTGTTGTCAGCCTGCGCGCCAAGGCGGGTAAAGAAGGAACATTACGGCGCGATCTTAAGGCGATCGTCGATCAGTCACGCAAAGAAGAGGGGAATATCAGCTATGATCTGTTCATTGATCGTGCCGACCCGTCCCGCTTTGTTTTCATAGAGCACTGGGCATCACAGGAACATCAGCACAAACATCATAATGAAGGGCCGCATATTCAGTTTTTCCATGAAAACGGGGCGCAAAATGTCGAAAATACAGAATTCGCCTATTTCCTTGACCGCTTGGAATGACACGGCGCGATTTTCCCGTACAATCCGACGCATAATAAAAAACCCTGCCGCCAGGGCAGGGTTCTGATTATTATATGACCGGTTCGCTTATTGTGTGATTTCGAACTTTACGGTCACATTCACATTGTAGCTGTTTTCACCGGCTGAAACCGGTACTGAATCAGCCATTGCTTCCTGAGCCATTGCGACCATTTTGGTGCGTGCCATCGGCATCGGGCGCGGATTATTGCCATATTCGGTGATTTCAAGCACGCGGCCGAGTTTTGCACCGGCAGTTTCGGTCAGGACTTTTGCCTTTTCCATGGCATTTTCCATGGCTTTTTTACGGGCATCCATCAGCACTTTTGACGGATCATCATTGACGAAACGCAGGCCGCCGCTCTGGTTGACGCCGAGATCAATGGATTTATCCAGCAGATCGCCGACTTTATCAAGATCACGCACGCGCACGGTCAGGCCGTTGGTTACGTTATAGCCGATGATTTTCGGTGCTTTCAGGCCGTTTTTATCGCTCGGATAAGTGTAGGTCGGCTGAATATTGACACCCGAGGTTTGCAGATCACGGTCTTCAATACCGGCTTCTTTCATCGCAGCCAGTACCTGAGACATTGCCTTATTGTTGTCGGTCATCGCTTCACGGGCGGTTTTAGCTTCCCGCAAGACGGTCAGGTCGAGAATAGCCATATCCGGAGCGGCCTGCGCTTCACCTTCACCGGTGATGACAATGAATGCCTGCTGTTTTTCTGACACATTTTTCTCCTGTGCAAAGGCCGGTTGCGAAAGCGCACTGGCAAAAGAAACCGCAAGAAATGCTGAAGCGAAAAGGGCGGCTGTTTTACGATGTGTCATAGTTTCTCCTGATAATGAAATCGGTTTAACTGCTATATTTCAATGAATTACGGATGTTTTTAGGCTAAAAGCAGGCAATCTGATTATAGTTTTGCGACATGCATAAATTCCTTGCATAGCGGCAGCAAATAATTCTCCGTCAAAGGTGCCAGCGGCAGTTCCACTTTTTGCAGCGGATCAACCCAGACAATTTCTTCAATTTCTGCGGCCTTGGCGACCGGCTGGGTGAGGGCAATGCGAAACACCTCAGCCTCAACCGTATAGCCCGGTTCATTTGCGGCCGGGGCCGAGAAAGCCCCGAGATAATGCGCCTGATCCTGATTGACCGTCAGTCCCAGTTCTTCACTAAGCTCACGCTGCAATGCTGCGACCGGTGTTTCTCCGTTTTCAATCTTACCGCCTGCCTGCATGAATGCGGTTGTACCCGCTTTGCGTACCAGCAAGATCCGGTTGTCCGGTGCCATCAGAATTGCAGCTGCAATGCGGATACGGTTTGTCGGGGTGGTTTCTGCGGACATGAGAAAAATTCCTGAGGGCAGTGTTAAAAGGAACTTCAGACAAGCGACAGCTTCTTATAGCGACGCAAATATGAAGCCTGGATGAATGATTTTCTGCAATATAGTCTGATTTGAGCAAAAATCTTCGTCTATCAGGCAACAAAACAGCGGTTCATGCATTATTCAGAAAATCAGTGGGCAGAATAAGCGTTTCTGTAGAATGTGTTTTTTCATTCTGCCAGCCTAAAGATTATGATTGGTATAAAATTCTACAATAGGACAAAATTAGGAATTTATTTTTGCATAATAAATTGCAGGACGTGGAATTATATCTGTGATGGTTTGAGTGGCCGTGACATCTTATTCGCAACACGGACTGAACCACAGCAGCTCCGCCCGGAAAGCTTTTATAATATGAGAATAACCTTTTCAGTGAAAAGGTTGCGTTTAAAAGGACAAGGTATATGAGCTGGTTTAAGTCTATTGTTGCAGTTGGTGTGTTGCAGTCAGCCGTTCTGGCTTCGGGCGTTATGACCAGCCAGTCTTTCGCTGATGCTGCTCTGGATCGCATCAAAGCGGAAGGCGTTCTCAAGATCGGTACAGAAGGTACTTACGCGCCGTTCACCTATCATGACAAAGACGGCAAGCTGGTCGGTTTTGACGTGGAAATCGGTCAGGAAATTGCCAAGCGTCTCGGCGTTGAAGCCAAATTCCTTGAAGGCAAATGGGATGGTCTGATCGCCGGTCTCGATGCCAACCGCTATGATGCGGTTATCAATCAGGTCGGCATTACGCCGGAACGCCAGAAGAAATACAATTTCTCCGAGCCTTATATTGCTTCAAAAGCCGTGCTGATTGTGAAAACCGGCAATACGGATATCAAGAAATTTGAAGACCTGAAGGGCCGCAAAGCCGCACAATCGCTGAGCAGCAACTATGGTAAAATTGCCCGTGAATATGGTGCGGAAATTGTTGCCAATGACGGTTTTGACCAGTCGGTTCAGCTGGTGCTGAGCGGCCGTGCGGAAGCAACAGTGAATGCCAGCCTGTCCTTCCTCGACTTCAAAAAGCAGAAGCCTGATGTGCCGCTGGAAGTTGCTGCCGAGCTTGAAAATGCTGACCGTTCCGGCGTGTTGCTGCGCAAAGGCGAGGAAGATTTGCTTGCCGAAGTCAACAAAGCGCTTGAGCAGATCAAAACCGACGGCACTTATGCCAAAATCTCCGAAAAATATTTCGGCGCAGACGTTTCTAAATAAGTTATCCTCCCGGAACTTTGATACCGGCGATATATTATCGCCGGTTTTCCGTTGCGCAGGCAACGGGGCAGGAACCATTTTCAGCCTCAGCAATTCCGTCTGAGGGGAAACAATTATGACGGGGACGCATTCAATGTCTGACGTTTTATCGCTTATGCTTGAATCTTTGGGGCCGCTGTTGTGGGCAGCTCTGATTTTCACTATTCCGCTGACATTATTGTCATTTCTGTTCGGCACAACACTCGGTCTTTTTGTGGCTCTGACCCGATTGTTCGCGCCGCGTCCCGTTGCAGCAATCGTCAATTTTTATGTCTGGCTGATCCGCGGCACACCATTGCTGGTGCAGCTGTTTCTGATCTTTTACGGATTGCCGAGTGTCGGCATTACGCTGGATGCGTTTCCGGCAGCGCTGATCGGCTTTACTTTGAGCATCGGTGCTTATTCCTCTGAAATTTTCCGCGGTGTGATTGTCGCGGTACCGAAAGGGCAGTGGGAAGCAGCCTATGCAACAGGCATGAGCTGGGGGCAGGCGATGCGCCGCACGATCCTGCCGCAAGCAGCACCCAATGCCGTGCCGCCACTGTCCAACAGCTTTATTTCTCTGGTTAAAGACACATCTCTGGCTGCCGCAATTACCGTGCCTGAAATGTTTCAGGCGGCGCAGCGTATCGTTGCCGTTACCTATGAGCCGCTGATCCTTTATGTCGAAGCCGCGCTCCTTTATCTGGCACTCAGCTCTGTGCTGTCTTATCTGCAAACCCGTCTGGAAGCACGTCTGAAGCGTTATGGCGGCTTTCTGGAGGTCCGTTCATGATGATCGAACTCAAAAATATCGTAAAAAAATTCGGCGACCATACCGTGCTCGACAATATCTCCCTGTCAATTGCCGAGGGCAGTGTGACAGCCTTTATCGGGCCGTCCGGTGCCGGTAAAAGCACGCTGCTGCGCTGTCTCAATCTGCTGGAAGTGCCGACTTCCGGTGATATTGAAATTGCGGGTGACAGGCTGAGTTTTTCCCCTGAACGCAAAGTCAGCCAGAAAGAAATTCATCTGATCCGCCGTCATTCCGGCATGGTCTTTCAGAATTTTCAGCTGTTTCCGCATCGTACAGTCACCGAGAACATCACTGAAGGTCTGATTACAGTTCAGAAATGGCCGAAGGAAAAGGCGAGGGAACGGGCAAAGCAGCTGCTTGAAAAGGTAGGCCTGTCGCAGAAGGCTGATGCATGGCCTGCAACCCTCTCCGGTGGCCAGCAACAGCGTGTGGCGATTGCCCGTGCATTGGCTCCGTCGCCTAAAATTCTGCTCTGTGACGAGCCGACTTCGGCACTTGATCCGGAATTGTCCGGTGAGGTGGTGGATGTTCTGGCGCAGCTGGCCAAAGAAGGCACAACCATGATTATGGTGACTCATGATCTGCGGCTGGCATCGAGAATTGCCGAGGATGTGCTGTTTATCGATAATGGTGTGATTGTTGAGCGCGGCACCGCGCAGGCAATCTTCCGCTCGCCAAAGGAAGATCGTACCCGCCGCTTCGTGAATACGCTGACCCATGAAGGTCAGGGTTTCAGTCAGGGCGCGGGTATTTGATTGAATTTTTTGCATTAACAAATTCAATCAAAATATTGATATAAATAAAAAACCTGCAATCAGATGATTGCAGGTTTTTTATTGCTGTGTGAAATTAGTTTGGAAATGACAATGATACTTCAGAGCATTTTCCATTTTTGGGAAATGTTTTAATCAACCTGATCGCTGTCGACTTCGTTCTCGGCTTTGGCAAATACGTCAACATCTTCGTTCTTGCCGGATTCTACTGTAAATTCACGCTGATAGAGGCGGTCTTTGTTTTTGGCCACAGCGATATAATCACCGGATGCAAGCACCAGCGATGCATAGGCGCTGACACTTTCATAGACGATATCACCATTGGTATTGACGATATTCCATGATGTATCGGCAAGCGCTTCCCCGCCGACATCGCGCAGCAATTTCAGCGTGACTTCCGCCGCATTATGCTCAACAGTTGCCTCCGTCAGCTTACCGGCGCTGACCACAATTTCGGCGCGAATTACGGCATTGGCATTGCCGTAATTGGAAACTACGTGATAGGTGCCGCTATTGAGGCGCACCACCGTATCCGGTTTGATATTCGGTACGATCAGCGAGCGCTCATTGCCTTCATCGTCATTTTCATAAATCGAGAAGCGCAGGAACTTGTCAGAAATTTCCTTGCCATCCGGCAGTTTGGCACTGAGTTTCAGACCGCCTGCATCAAGGATCAGCTTTTCATGGCGACTGGCATTGCGCACAGTAATGCGCTTGGTGGCTCCGGCGCGGCCAAAGCTGACATGGACGAGATAGCTGCCTTCCGGCAGTGAAAAGCTGGCAGTGCCGCCTGTTGCTGTTGCAATCAGCGGCAGCTTGTCTTCACCATCCGGTTCCGGCGAGAATACACGCCATACCAGCCCCTGGCTCAGAGCAGGGCCGTCCTGTGTCAGTTGCGCTTCCAGCAGCAACTCATTCTGATTGGCCAGCGGTGAGTTCTGCAGGCTGCGCGGATCAGCGTAAGGTGTGATGCCTGCTGCCGGAGCTGCCGGCGACATAATTGCACCGGTCGGCGGTGTGTTGTCCGGCGTACCGCCTTCCGGCACTGAAATTTTCGGTAATTGCAGCTTGTCGAATTGCGCGCCCGGCACAACGCGCATGGAGAAACCGTCCTGCGGTTGAGGCAGTGCCTGAGCTAAGGCTGAACCACTGATCATCAGACCCGTCGAAACCAATGCAAAAGCGCAGAGATTGCGGCATTGTTTTACACGCCGTGTGTTATTGGCTGATAAGTTTCTGGCGTGCAGAACAGGGCTGAATTTCATAAGCCGGTACTCATTTGAATTTCAAAGTCTCAAGTCTTTATTGTTTGACCGCAGTGTAAAGGCATTTTCAAGGCTGCGCCCAGCAAAATATCGCCCGTTTGCATTATAAACACATATTACTGCATATGCGCTCTGTCATTGCAGAGCAGAATTGGCAATAAAAACGGTCATAATGACGGAATCGAACAGAACAGACAGGAAAAAACGTGTCAGATCTCATTGATTTTTTGAAAACCCGCAGCTCCACACCGATTGTCGGCCTGATTGAGCCTGCACCTTCGGCAGATGAGCTGGCGCAGATCCTGACCATTGCCTCCCGTGTGCCGGATCACGGTAAGCTCAATCCGTGGCGCTTTATCATTTATCGCGGCGATGCCCGCATCCAGATTGGTGAAATGCTGGCAGAGCGGGCAGCACAGCGCGCACAGCAGCAGAATGAAGAATTTAACGACAGTCATCGTGAGAAAGAGCTGAAACGCTTCTCCCGTGCGCCGCTTGTTATCGGAATTATCTGCAGTCCGCGTGATACAGACCGTATTCCTGAATGGGAGCAGTTCCTGTCATCGGGGGCTGCGGCGATGCAGCTTTGCAATGCTGCCAATGCACTGGGCTATGGCAGCAACTGGATTACCAACTGGTATTCCGATGACGAGGAGGGCAAGCGTCTTCTCGGAGTTGCGCCCCATGAAAAAGTAGCCGGTTTTGTGCATTTGGGTACGCCTAAAGCTCCGGCACCGGATCGTCCTCGTCCTGAGTTGCAGGCAATTGTTTCGGACTATAGCGGGCCATATCAGGGCTGAACCGGCTTGCCGGAACGGAAAAGCAGAGTAATTTGATGTTTTATGAACCGCAAAACGGCCATGGCCTGCCGCATAATCCGCTCAAGGCCATTGTTGCGCCGCGTCCGATCGGCTGGATCGGCACGCGCTCGAAAGAGGGGGCTTTGAACCTCGCCCCCTATTCCTTTTTCAATATTGTCTGCGATACGCCGCCTTTGCTGATGTTCAGTTCATCAGGCTACAAGGATAGTGTGGCTTTCATTGAGGAAACGCGTGAATTTACGGCCAATATGGTTGGTGAGCATCTGGCAAAACAGATGAATGCAACATCCGTTAATGCGCCGCGCGGTGCCAGCGAGTTCGACTATGCGGGGCTGACTGCTGCTGCCTGTGAGCAGATTGCTGCGCCGCGTGTAGCGGAGGCCTATGCATCGCTGGAATGCGTTGCCGTGGATATTCGGCAGTTGCAGGGCAGGGATGGTCGGCTGACGGATTCCTATATGGTGATCGGCGAGGTGGTCGGTGTGCATATTGATGAGGCTATTCTTACCGATGGTCTGATTGATATCAGCAAATCCAGACCGGTAACCCGTCTTGGCTATATGGATTTCGCTACAACCGACACGGTTTATCAGATGTTCCGCCCCAAATGGGGCGAATAATCTGTTCCATAATCTGGGGGCAGGCAGGAGAATTGTAAATTCTATTTTCCGGCCTGTTTCGCTTTATTCCAGAGTGCTTCCATCTCATCGAGAGTGGCAGCTTCCAGCGAATGATTGTCACTGTTCAGTTCGTCTTCAATGAAGTGAAAGCGGCGTTTGAATTTCTCATTGGCTGCGCGCAGCGCCATTTCCGGTTCCAGTTCAAGATGGCGCCCGAGATTGACCATGGCGAAGAGCAGATCACCATATTCTTCCGCAATATTGGCCTTGTCCTGATTGTCCATCGCCTGACGCAGTTCCTGCGTTTCTTCCGCAACCTTATCCAGAATAGGCGCTGCTTCCGCCCAGTCAAAACCGACGCGCGCAGCTTTCTGCTGATATTTCAGTGCGCTGACCAATGAAGGCAGATAAGTGGGAACGTCATCGAGAAAGCCTTTTTTCTCAGTGGTTTCAAGACCAAGCGCGGTGCGGCGGGCAATGCGCTCATCTTTTTCAATCTGTTTGATACGGTTCCATGACCCTTTGGCCATACCAGCCGAGCGCGCCTCGTCATCACCAAAGACATGCGGATGGCGGCGGATCATTTTGTTGGTCACAGCTTCCACAACATGCCCAAAATCAAAACCGCCTTTTTCTTCGGAAATACGGGAATGGAACACTACCTGCAACAGCAGGTCACCAAGCTCTTCACGCAGGTCGTCCATATCATCGCGCTCAATGGCATCAATGACTTCATAGGCTTCTTCAAGCGTGTAAGGCGCAATAGTGCTGAAATCCTGCTCCACATCCCACGGGCAGCCGGTTTCAGGATCACGCAGCGCCACCATAATGTCTAAAAGGGTCTGAATATCGCGGGAAGGCTGCATGTCTGGTTCCTGTCTCAACAGCGACCGGAAATAATTCCGGTTTATGATATGGCAATTTAAACCTACTGGTGCCATAAAATCGGGCACAAGAAAACCGTCTGTAAACAAATCAGCGAGAGACGAATGACAATTCTGGTAACCGGCGGTGCCGGCTATATTGGCTCGCATACTTGCGTTCGCCTGCTTGAAACCGGCCATGATGTGGTCGTGGTTGATAATTTCGACAACAGCCATCCGGAGGTTTTTCAGCGTATTGAGCAGATCACCGGAAGAATGCCGAAGCGCGAAACCGGCGATATCCGTGATCGTGAGTTTCTCCAGAAAGTCATTCAGACCTATCAATGCACATCGGTGATCCATTTTGCCGGTTTGAAAGCTGTCGGTGAATCGACCCAGAAGCCGCTTTATTATTATGACTGCAATATGCTCGGCACTTTGCGTCTACTGCAGGCCATGCGCAGTACCGGCGTGAAAAAGCTGGTCTTTTCTTCCTCAGCCACTGTTTATGGTGATCCGCAGCATCTGCCGCTGGATGAAAACCATCCATTATCCGCGACCAACCCTTACGGCCGCACCAAGCTGATGATCGAGGAAATGCTGCGCGATCTCTATAATAGTGATCCTGAATGGAGCATTGCCATTCTGCGCTATTTCAACCCTGTCGGCGCCCATGAAAGCGGGCTGATCGGTGAGGATCCGAAGGGTATTCCGAATAATCTGATGCCGATTATTGCGCAGGTTGCCACCGGCCGTCGTGAAAAACTGAGCATCTGGGGTAATGATTATCCGACACCGGACGGCACCGGCGTGCGCGATTATATCCATGTGACCGATCTCGCCGAAGGGCATCTCAGAGCGCTTGCAAAGCTGGATGAGCCAAAATGCATGGCTATCAATCTCGGCACAGGCGAGGGCTATAGCGTGCTCGATGTTATCAAAGCCTTTGAGCATGTTTCCAATCAGCAGATCCGCTATGAAATTGCACCGCGCCGTCCCGGTGATGTTGCGTCCTGCTATGCGGACCCTGCTCATGCCAAAGAGCTGCTTGGCTGGAGTGCCAAGAAAACTCTGCGTGAAATGTGCGCCGATATGTGGAACTGGCAGTCAAAAAATCCGAACGGATATGCGGATTAAGATTGCCTGAAAGATATTTGCTTTGCATCACTCTATAGTGCAAAGCAATAATTATATCTGCCGTAAAATCATTTAATTATAATGATATATGTCATTATTTTAATTGATTACATCAGATTCAGAATACAGAAATGAGTTTGGATATATGCGTTTTCTTCCCGATAAATTTATCTCGACTCTCATTCTGGCAATTCTGGTCGCTTCGCTCTTACCCGTCAAAGGTGAGGCTGCTTACTGGTTCGGACTGGCGACGAAATTTGCAATCGGTTTGCTGTTCTTCTTGCATGGGGCAAGATTATCGCAGCAAGCCGTTGTGCAAGGCATTGTGCACTGGCGGCTGCATCTCGTCGTATTGGCGGTCACTTTTGTTGTATTTCCGCTGATCGGGCTTTCGCTTGGCTGGGCTATTCCGAGTTTCGCAAATTCGGCATTTTATGCGGGAATTCTGTTTCTCTGCGTTCTGCCATCAACTGTTCAGTCATCCATCGCTTTCACTTCCATCGCCAAAGGCAATGTACCGGCCGCGATTGTTTCCGCTTCCGCATCCAATATTCTCGGCATGTTTCTGACGCCGCTGCTGGTCGGATTGCTGTTCACAACACAGGGTGAGGCGGGCATTTCGCTTGATGCATTAGAATCCATCCTGCTGCAATTGCTGGTTCCTTTCGTTGCCGGACAGATTTTGCAGCCGTGGATCGGGCATTTTATACGCCGTCATAATAAAGCGCTGGGGCTTGTTGATCGCGGTTCTATCGTGATGGTCGTTTATCTCGCTTTCAGTGAAGCGATGGTACAGGGATTGTGGACGGAAGTTTCCGGTCATGATCTGGCAATTTTGATTGCTGTGAATATCGGCCTGCTGGCCTTCATTCTGTGGTTCACCGGCTTCATTGCTAAAATGCTTGGCTTTTCGCGTGCAGACCGGATTACAATCATTTTCTGCGGGTCTAAAAAGAGCCTTGCCAGCGGCGCACCAATGGCCAGCGTGATCTTTCCGGCTGCGATGGTGGGCGGAATTGTACTGCCACTGATGATTTTTCATCAGATACAGCTGATGGCTTGTGCGGTGCTTGTCAGAAGATATGCGGCACAGGCGGATGCGCTTGAAAGCAGTCAGGCAGAGCAGGGACTTTGACAGTACAAGAGAAGAGGGTGCATCACCCTCTTCTCTTTAAGTTTATGATATATATTAATAATTTATGCGTAGCCATTAAGCCTTATCGACGAATTTTTTGATTGTATCTTTGGCTTTGCCTTTGGCCTGCGGGGCTTCACCTTTCAGTTCCTGTGCACGGCCTTCAGCCTCTAATTTTGCAGAACCGGTTGCCTTGCCAACTGCCTGCTTGACATTACCGGCGGCTTCGTTAGCAAGGCCTTTGATTTTATCTGTTGTGCTGTTCATGATAATCTCCCTTGAGGGTGTGATGTGAAATGACTTCACCGGATCAACGTATAAGCAGCGCAACAGTTCCGGTATTTGTGCAGCGTATTCCTAAATACAGAAAGTTATAAAACATGTCTGAGACGCCGATATTTGATGAAGACGCGCTGGAACAAGCCTATAATGAAGCGTTGAAACTGGAAAAATCCGGTGATTTTGACGGTGCTGCAAAAGCCTATCAAAAGGCGCTGGAGATTGATCCGGCAGACCATGGCGGCGCTGCTGTAAGACTGGCCAGTATGGGACGAGGCGCTGTGCCTGTGAGCGCGCCTCCGGCCTATGTCGCTACTTTATTCGATCAGCATGCAGAGATGTTTGACACGATCCTCGTAGACGAGCTGGGCTATGATGTTCCGCTGCAACTGGCCGACCAGCTGGAAGAAATTGATCCTGATGCACATTATGCCCGTATGCTCGATCTGGGCTGTGGCACCGGTCTTGGTGCGGATGCCTTGTTCGAAATGACCGAGCATCGCACCGGCGTTGATATCGCTGAAAACATGATCGCGATTGCGGATGAAAAAGGCGATTATAATGCGCTCTATGTCGGCGAAGTTGTGAATTTCCTTGACCAGACGACTGCGCCGGCATGGGACATTATTATCGCTACGGATGTGCTGCCATATATGGGTGAGCTGGAGTCGTTTTTCTCAAAAATCCCGCTGAATTTGAACCGCAACGGTATTTTCGCATTTTCAAGCGAAACGCTGGCTGACAAGGATTTTGCCGGCCGTGATTATACTGTCGGGCCGCATCAGCGTTTTGCGCATAAACGGGATTATATTGAAAAGCTGCTGCTGAGCCATGGCATTAAAATGCTGCGCGTGACGGATATCACTGTGCGCAGCGAACAAGGCAAGCCGGTTCCTGGCCATTTGTATATTGCCCGTAAGGTTTAAGCCTTAAAATCCAAGGATTACAGGACGGCAGATATAACATCTGCCGTTCTTTTATACAGTATTTAGTTCCATAATCTATCTTATGTGATTTAAAATTGTAGCCGCAAAGTTAAAATGTCCTGTTTCTGCAAAATAGAAATGTCACACTCTCCGCATTACATATTTTGGCTCTGAGTGTGCGTCATGTTCATCGGCTGCTGGATCGTTTTATTGAAGATGGCGCGGCAGAATAACAATCGTCCCTTTAGGTCATTGCGTATATCCATACTGCGTGAGAGTGTCACTTCTGTCATGTGACAGATACACCTTCGTCGGCCTGCTCCATCTTCCGAAAGGACATCCTCAATGAAGTGCCTGCGCATCTACGCCTCACCGGACGGTGAATCTCATTTTGATGAGATTGATTTGCCAACCACTAAGAGGTCAGTGCATCCGGAAGCGGCTCCCTTTGACGTGACCGCCAGCTATCCAGCCTCTCGCGTGCGTATCACTCATATCCCGGCGGGGATGCGAGAAGTGGCGTGGCACAAGGTACCGGAACCAGTCCTGACTGTTAGACTTGATGGCTCAGTTGAATACGAGACGAGTGACGGCGAAATACGACATGTCTCGGCTGGTAGCTTTGTATTAGTCACTGACACATATGGTAAAGGCCATTTGTCACGTCATTCACCGGAAGCACAAACGGTAATCTGGATATCATTACCCAACGGCCTTGAATTGCCGTCCCCGGAATGATCTCCAAT
>NZ_ANNO01000389.1:0-3522 GCF_000409565.1 Pseudochrobactrum sp. AO18b | reverse complement strand
GGTCGGGGGCTGACCGTCAGAGCAAGGAGGTGGTTAGTGTCGCATTTCTAACAGGCCAGCGACGTCGCGTCTCTAATCGGCTTTGACAAAATGTATGGCTTTGACCAATTGGCGGTGATCCGCCTGACCCTCTCGGATCAGTCCAGATTTTCCTGTTCGAATTTGTCGGTGACATGAATATCCGTCATCTCCAGACTATGCGGGCCGAGATTGACATATTTATGCGGAATGTTGGCTGGTCCGAAGATGATCTGTCCCGCCACAGCCTCAAACTGCCGGTCACCGACTGTGAACAAAGCGCGGCCCTGACGTATGATGAAGATCTCATCATAAGGATGTTTGTGCAGTCTTGGCCCACGCCCGATATGCTCAGTCGTATAAAACATCACTGATACATTCGTACCAAAGCGCTTTCCTTCAAACTCTCCGTGCCAGACATCGGGCTTTTCAGCCCATTCTGTACGCTCGAGAATTGCTGCTTGTTTTTGCATGTGGTTCACCTCAACCTCATTCTGAATGCAGTCTTTATTTACCATAAAAACTCAAAAGCAGTGGCTTCCAAGATTGTACATCTTTGAAACTTAATATGGCCGGATTTCCGGAAAATGATCCGGTTGAAAAACGATATTCATTATCTCCCGCATCTTATTGAAAATATTGATATTACGGATGGTGTCATGACCGGAAAACAAAATAAATTGCGTATTGCTGTGCTGTTTGGTGGCCGCTCGCCGGAGCATGATGTTTCTGTGCTTTCCGCGACCAATGTGATGCAGGCGCTGGATGCTGATAAATACGAGGCTGTACCGATCTTTGTGACCCGCGAAGGACAATGGTTGCTCAGCAGCTAAGAGCAGGGACAATTGGCAAAGCCCTCCTCCGGTACTGAAATTTGCCTTGTTTCCGGTGGTTACGGGCGAATTATCGGTATTGATGCAGATCAGGGGCTTCAGGAATTGCCGAAAATTGATGCTTTATTTCCTGTTTTGCACGGCCTTCATGGCGAAGACGGTGCGGTACAGGGATTGGCTGAAGTTGCCTGCGTTCCGCTGATTGGCTGTGGTATTCTCGGTTCTGCCGTTGCGCTCGATAAGGACATGACCAAGCGTGTGAACAGAGAGGCCGCAGTTCCTGTTGCCCATGCTGTGACGCTCCATTCGGGAAATGTACCGGAGTTTGAAGCTGTCAAGAATGCGCTCGGCCTGCCCTTTTTCGTGAAGCCTGTACGGCAAGGATCATCCGTGGGTGTGAGTAAAGTTGCAACACCGGCGGATTACAGACTGGCACTGGATGAAGGTTTCCGTCACGACAATAAACTTCTCGCAGAAGAATTTATCCGTGGCCGCGAGATTGAATGTGCTGTGCTTGAGGATGCTGACGGTACGCTTTTCGTTTCCCGTTGCGGCGAGATCACACCGGCTGAAAGTCATGGTTTCTACAGCTATGATGCAAAATATACGGACGAGAACGGTGCGGCTTTAAAAGTACCGGCCGACTTGCCCGCATCCGTTGAAACGCAGATCCGTGAGATGGCGAAAAAAGCATTCCGTGCTACCGGCTGCGATGCAATGGCGCGCGTGGATTTCTTTGTGACGGATGATATGCGTATCATACTCAACGAAATTAATACGATTCCGGGCTTTACCGATATCAGTATGTATTCGAAAGTAATGGCTGTGAGTGGCGTCAGCTATGCTCAGATTCTCGATCGGCTCATAGCTCATGGTCTGAAACGCGGCAGTTGATGAAGAATATGACTTATAAAATCAATGAAATGCCTGTTTTATAAGGATATCAGTGATGAAAACACCGCAACTCCCCTTCAGCGGGCAATGCCGCTGCGGAAAAGTCAGGATTGAGGTCAGTGCAGCACCGATCATGACGGCGGCCTGTCATTGCACAGGCTGTCAGACAATGAGCAGCAGCGCGTTTTCGTTGACGGCGATGATCCCCTCTTCCGGCTTTAAAGTCACGGAGGGTAAGCCGGTAATCGGTGGTTTGCATGGCCCGCAACAGCATCATTATTTCTGCGCCTATTGCATGACATGGATGTTCACGCGCATTGAAGGCGTTGATGCTTTCGTCAATGTCCGGCCATCGCTATTTGATGACCATAGCTGGTTTGTACCTTTCGTGGAGACTATGACAAAGGAGAAGCTGTCCTGGGCACAGACACCGGCACTTTACCACTATGAAGCTTTTCCGCCTTTGGAAGATTATGAAAAGCTGATGGGTGAATTTGCACGGCAAATGGAGTGAAACAGCCCGTTTGTCTGAAATTTTATCCCATCAGGATGCGATCATGAAGTTGACTTACGATGCGGCCGCTGATGCCGCTTATATTCAGTTCAAATCAGATGAAGATGAAACTGCCTTCGGCTTTACATATTGCTGTGATCCGCACGAAACGGACGGGGAAATCAATCTGGATTTCAATAGCAACGGGCGGTTGACCGGTATTGAGATATTGCAGGCCAGCAAGAAATTGCCTGCATATTTGCTTGCATTATCGCAATCCTGATCTGTTCACCGGAAATCGTTGAAACCGGACAAGTTTTATAAAATTGTTCCGAATTCCATACTCTCAGGCTCAATCAGTGCCAGAAAAGCATCGCAGACCGGTTGATTGCGCCAGCTTGCACAAATTGCCTTTGCATGATCCTCAGTCAGCGCAAAAGCAATATCAAGAAAAACACCATCGCCCAGCTTTACCAGATGCTGGCGGCACCAGCCATTCTGTTTGGACAAATGGCTTGCAATCATCAATTCATAGGCAATGTGCATATCCGCTTCATTGACACCGTTTTTAAGACGGAAACGCCCCAATTCAAGACCGGATATTTTTGCCTGAAGAGATGTCTGGGTTTTAACTGATTGCATTGCATTAACTCCTTGTTTGAGGAGCGTTGCATACAATATGCATCCTGACAGTTTCTGTCAGGATGCTGTATAGATATTCCATGCGCACACTTCGCCTTTTTGCTCTCCTCGATCATTTACGGGGCCGAACAGAGCCGGTTTCAGCAGAAATGCTGGCACAGGAACTGCAGGTTTCAGTCCGCACAATCTATCGCGATATGGCGACTTTGCAGGCTATGGGCGCGCCCTTGCGCGGTGAGGCCGGCATTGGTTATCAGCTGGAGAAGGGTTATTTTCTGCCCCCTCTTCATTTCGATCCTGATGAACTGGATGCTTTGATGCTCGGAACCCGCCTGATCGCTTCCCGCGGTGATGAAGCACTGGCTGCAGCTGCCCGACGTGTCTCGGCCAAAATCAGTGCTGCTATTGGTTGCGATAAAGGTGAAGCCTATACGCGTCTGCCATTACGCGCTGTTGCAAGACAAAGTTCTGAGAGTGACGAGGCATCCGGACATCTTACAATCCTGCGCACTGCTTTACGCGATAAAGCCGTATTAAATATTACCTATTGCGACTTGGAGAATAAACGCAGTCAGCGAAGCGTTCGCCCGCTTGGCCTGACGATGTTTGAGCAAGTCTGGCTTCTGACTGTCTGGTGTGAGA
>NZ_ANNO01000388.1:0-7273 GCF_000409565.1 Pseudochrobactrum sp. AO18b | reverse complement strand
CAAGCGTTTTGAAGACTATCTCAAAACGCTTGCCTGACGAATTTACCGCACCTGCTCTTTCTTCGGAGCAGAGAGAATAACAAGACAGGATATTACCAGCAAAGCACCGAGCCATCCGAGTGGCGACAGGTTTTCACCAACGATTACAACGGCCAGCAAAGCGGCAATCACAGGTTCTGTGAGTGTTATAGTTGTTGCGGTACTGACGGAAATACGCGCCAGCGCATAACCAAATAAGACATAGCCGGTAAACATCGGTATGACAGCCATATAGGCACCGACAAGTGCATTATTCCATGAGGCCAGTAATGCCCCGCCGGTCAGCAGCAATATCGGCATCAGCAACAGGCCACCTGCTCCGAAAATTGACCCCATCGCTGCTTTTGAGGAAATGCCTTTACACATCAGCCGGTGTGCTGCCCATGCATAAAGGGCATAGGTCAGTCCGCCAACAAGTCCCAGCAATACGCCTGCCGCAGTCGCTCCCGCAGAAAATGCAACTGATGCTGTCTGATGGTCGCCGCCACCGAAAAAGCAAAGCAGAACAATGCCGGAAAGCCCGAGAGCCGCGCCGAATATCCATTGCTTGCTCAGGGTTTTACGATCAATCACCCATTCAATCAGCGCGGAAAATAAAGGTGCGGAACCGATCGTGACAACCGTGCCGACTGTGACACCCGCCAGATACATCGACGAGTAAAAGGCCAGCGGATAGACAGCCACAGAAACCGCGCCGAACAAGACGAGAAGCCATTGTTGCTGTAACTTGCTGTAATCGCGTTTCAATGCCCGCAAAGCGAGTAGGGCTTGCAAAAGCCCGCCTACTCCCATGGCAACCGCGCCGATGGCCATGGGCCCGACTTCGGGTGCAAAAGTTGCGGCAGTGCCGGTGGTGCCCCACAGAAAGGACGCGATTAAAACGCAGACAATGCCAAGCCCTGCACTATCCGTTTTGATAACTGATACATTGCTCATAAACCGGCCAAAATACTTTCTGCAAGACGTCTTGCATGCTGAACACGCTTACTATTGCCCTCAAGACCGGCGCGGGAGAATGAGCCTTCCAGCAGAAATGCCAGATGTTCTGCGGTCATTTCCACCTGCTCCGCTGTCAATGCTTTACCTGTTTGAGTGCGCCATTCCTGCAGGTGCTGAATAAGGAAATGCTCCACCTCTTCTTTATGGCGGCGCACAGCCTCCCTGCCCTTATCGCCCACGGTGAGTTCAGCTGCAGCATTCAACAAGCCGCAGCCGCGAAAACCGTTCTCATAATCATATTCAGCGTGGTCTCTGTAGGCATCAAACACGGCCATAACCCGCTCTTTCGGGCTGGCGGCAGGGGCTAAACGCGCAGCATATAAATCAAGCCATTCCTGATGCCTCAGCTCAATAAAAGCGGCGACCAGCTCTGATTTTGATGCAAAATTATTATACAGGCTCATTTTGGCCACGCCTGCTTTTGCGGTAATCATATCAATGCCGGTTGCGTTAATCCCGTAATTATAAAACAGAATACCCGCCGCATCGAGCAGACGATCACGCACAGATTGGGCTTTGGACGGCTTTGCAGAGGCAGACATAATTTCTCTTCTCAGTATTAGGTAGGTCAGTCTACATAATTAATTTTCAGCAGACAAGCGGTAATATATTTGTGAACGGAGTATTCATTTAAAAACAGCTATTTAAGCGTATCATTCATCAACAAGACATAATAATGAGAACACTTGGCGGGGCTTAAGCCGGTATAATTATGATCTCTGACTGACAACAAACAGCGTGCAATCTGCGCGTTGCAGGGAGATTTGCATCTGCCGGAATGAACGGTTTGATACCATTATCGGGCATGCTCTTTAACAGAGTTTAAGGCATTTTCAGTTAGGGGAACTTATTGGAATTGCTTTGGTTTTTAAAATTATGCGCATTCTTAAAGCCGAAAACAGATCAAAAGTTTCGGATTTTTAATATGCGCTCCAGCATATGAGTGATGAAGCTATGACGGTTATGAATGTCCCTGCTCTGCCTACAGAGATGTCCGGTGATGATATCCGTAATCCTCATATCTGCCTGACGCCTTCCGAGAGCGAATGGGTTCAGCTCATTCATAGCCTGCCTGATAATCTTGCAAAGCAGCTTGCCTGTCTGATCGAGGCGGATAAAGACCGTCTGGTTGGTGTTTTCTACGATCGGTTGCTGCAAAATCCGGATGCAAGTCCGTTTCTCTCTCAGGATGTGGTTCACGACCGCCTGCAGCATTCAATGCGCGGCTGGCTGCGCCGTCTTTTTGTTGAGCGAACCATGGATGTTGCGGTTTTTGTGGCTGAACAGCGCAAGATCGGCGAGGTTCATGCGCGTATTCAGGTGCCTATTCATGTGGTTATGCAAGGCGCGCGCCTGCTGAAAAACGAGATTGTTTGTCAGCTGCAAAGTCAGACAATCAGTCTTGGTGACTTTGCTGTCATGGCCGATTATGTCGGCAATGCCATTAATATTGCTATTGAATTTATGAGTCAGGCTTTTGTCAGCAATACCAAAAGCGATGCACAGACGGATGAAGCCTATCGTGCTTTCGCACTCAGTCAGGATGTGACACTGGAACGTGAGATCCAGCGTGCCAGCCTCATGGAGTGGAGCCAGTCAGTTCTGTTCAGTCTCTATGGTAACAGACGCGAAGCTGTGCTGCCCCTGCTCTCCAGTTCTGATTTCGGCCTGTGGCTGCATCATAAAGGCGATATGATTTTTCATGGTTCGCCGGTTCTGGAAAATATTCGTGCAGATATGAAATATATCGACACCGTTTTGCTACCGGCCATTGCCGGTGCCGATGCGGATCAAAATCTAACAGAACTGATTGAATCCTTTAAGAATAAAACCGGAGAGATCAAATTTCTGCTGGCAGAACTCTTTCAGGCTGCTGCTGCGATGGAAACCGGTCGCGATCCGCTGACGCGCACACTGAACAGACGCTTCCTGCCTTCCATTCTGTCGCGTGAGGTCAAAATGGCTTCACAAAACCGGATGGAGCTGAGTGTCATGATGGTCGATATCGATAATTTCAAACGTATCAATGACACTTACGGCCATGGCGGCGGGGATCATATTCTCCAGCAGGTGGCAGAAAGCATTTTCACGCATTCCCGTGCCAGCGATTTTGTCTTCCGTTATGGCGGCGAAGAGTTTCTTGTGGTGCTGATTGAAGCAAGCGCAAAGACTGCTTTGGAAACGGCTGAAAAACTACGACTGAAAATTGCCGGTCAGCAATTCTCACTGCCGGATGGCGGGTCACAAAATATTACGCTGTCGATTGGTGTTTCCACATTCAATGGTCATCCTGACTTCAGCCACTTGATTAAAACCGCAGATCAGGCGCTGTATCAGGCTAAGCAAAACGGCAGAAACCGCACGGAAGTTGCTATTCCTCTGTCTTGATGAGTGGAGGTTTACTCGCTAATGGCGGTGGCTGATATGCCTGTCGGAATTGCCGGTACTATTGCATCAGCTATATGCTTGTCTGTTTTGAAGTAATAGGGAATTTTTGCTTCATTGAGCGCAGCAATGAAATGTTTAATGATGAGTTCAATATTGGATTTCTTGTAATAATTCTGTGACAGAGTACATACCGCCACAGTATAGGATGTTCCGTATTTTACCGGCCAGTGGCACAGCAAAAACACAGATAAATCGGTCCAGCAGGATATTTTAAATACCTGCCCTTGCACCGGCTCGACAATAATAAAGAAGTTCCAGTCTTTCTCCATGTATTATCCATCGAAGATTGCGATATGCATGATGATACTTCATTTTTTCAAATATTAAAGCGTATATTTATAAAATTTAATATTGAATATTTAATAATAAAAATTTCATCTGTTTTGCGAAGTTTTTGATCTTTTACTTCATACTCTATCAATATTGCAGATTTTTCATCTGCTTTTGTATCGTGGAGATGGTGAGAATCTCCTCTGCATCAAATGCAGTTTCATAGGCTCATGGAGGCTTGTTTTATAGCTGCGCTACCTTTTTCTGATTATGCGCTGCGCCCTGAAAACATAGGGTTTTGCAGCAATTCCCATATGTTGGGTGGACTTTTTTCGATATTTCTATATATTATTGAATATCAGTTTAGATTTATCTGCAATTTCTAAATGAAATTTAAAGCATAATCTTTGCATTAATTTCGCAGATATTTCTCTTATTTAAATACAAAAGGAGAATAGGTCTGCCATTATGGCAGGGTTAACTTATTATATGGCTGTTTATACAATTAATGAGAGTATGAATGAGCCAAAGTCTGTAAAACTATCTTTAAAAGATGTTTTTAAAGTCTTTGGTGAAAAGCCGGAAAAAGCAATGAGCCAATTGCGTTCCGGAAAAAGCAAAACAGAGATCCACAAGGATACGGGCTGCACTATCGGCGTTGACGGTGCGAGCTTTGAAATTATGGATGGCGAGATTTTCGTCATTATGGGATTGTCCGGCTCCGGCAAATCCACACTTCTGCGCCTGCTGAACCGGCTGATTGAGCCGACCTCCGGCACCATTGCCGTTGACGGACGCGACATTACCAAAATGTCCAAAGGCGAACTGATCGACCTGCGCCGCCGCGATATGAGCATGGTTTTCCAGTCTTTCGCATTGCTGCCAAACCGTACTGTTCTCAACAATGCTGCCTTCGGCCTTGAAGTTGCCGGCATGGCTGAGGCCGAGCGCCATGAGCGCGCAATGCAAGCGCTCACGGCCGTCGGTCTGGAGCCCTATGCCCAGAGCATGCCCGACCAGCTTTCCGGTGGTATGAAACAGCGTGTCGGTCTTGCCCGCGCTCTGGCCAATGAACCGACAATCCTGCTGATGGATGAGGCGTTTTCCGCTCTTGATCCCCTCATCCGCACGGAAATGCAGGATGAGCTGATCCGCCTGCAATCGGAGAACAGCCGCACGATTATCTTCGTGAGCCACGATCTGGACGAAGCCATGCGTATCGGCGACCGCATCTGCATCATGCAGCACGGCAAGGTCGTACAGGTCGGCACACCGGATGAGATTGTTTCCGCGCCAGCAAATGATTATGTGCGCTCCTTCTTCAAGAATGTGGATGTGTCTCATGTGTTTTCTGCCGGTGATGTGGCGCGGAAAACCTTGCTGACGATCTTTGATCGTCAGGGTGTTTCTGCCGCTTCCGCATTGGAGCAGATGGAAACTACGGGGCGTGACGTTGCCGTTATTGTCGGCCGTGACCGCAGCTATCACGGCATGATCAGTCAGGACGGCCTGATTGAGAAGGTCAAAGCCAAATCCCCGCATCCGTACAGGGAAGCGTTCTTAAGCGATATCACCCCTATTGAAGCAAGCGAACCGCTTTCCAACGTGCTCGGCCGCGTTGCTGAAAGCCGCTGGCCGGTTCCGGTTGTTGATGAAAAAAACAGATATGTCGGTGCGATTTCCAAGTCGGCACTTCTGGAAACGCTCGACCGCGCCGGTTGAGCTGAAACGATTGGTATAAATATGGATATGAATTTTAGTATCGGCAAAGGTGCCGATATCACTGTGAATTACATTCTCGACCATTTCACACCGGCGCTGGATATGATTGCTGCGGTTATCGGCTTTGTTACCGGCGGTATTCAGGGCGGATTGCTGGCAATTCCGGCTGTTGTGGGTATTGCCATTCTGACATTGCTGTCGCTGTGGCGTGTGAGCTGGAAGTTTGCGATTTTCACTGCTCTCGCACTGGCACTCGTCCATCATATGGGACTGTGGTCGGGCACGATGGAGAGCTTGTCACTGGTGCTGGCGGCAACAATCATTGCCATTGTCATTGGTATTCCGCTGGGTATTGCCATGGCGCGCAGTGAGTTGCTGGCATCTTTCATACGTCCTGTGCTCGACCTGATGCAGACTATGCCTGCCTTTGTGTATCTCATTCCGGCGGCCATGTTCTTTGGTCTTGGCGCCGTGCCCGGTACAATCGCGACTGTGATTTTTGCTATGCCTCCGGTTGTGCGCCTGACCAATCTGGGTATCCGGCAGGTGCATGGAGAGTTTGTTGAAGCCGGTCTGGCCTTTGGCTGCACGGCAAAACAGCTGCTGTTCAAAGTGCAACTTCCCAATGCCCTTCCCTCAATTATGGCCGGTATCAACCAGACCATCATGCTGTCGCTGTCGATGGTGGTGATTGCCTCCATGATCGGTGCGGGCGGTCTTGGCAACACAGTGCTCACCGGTATTCAGCGTCTTGATGTCGGTACCGGTTTTGAGGGCGGACTTGCCGTGGTCATTCTGGCCGTTGTGCTTGACCGGATCACTCAGAGCTTCGGTAAACCTCAGCCAAGTCTGTTCAAGCGCTTTGCAGCGCTGCGCAAACAGCCGGAAGCGGAAACCGGAACCAAGAAAACAACATCCCTGCGCAAGCAGGAAGCTTAATTCACCTATAGAAACCTTAAAGGAGAAGATATGTTCGGGAAACTGACACGTCTAAGCCTGGCGGCATTGCTGGCGGGAACCATGGCAACTTCAGCATTGGCTGCAGGCGATGCCAAAGTGGTCAAACTTGGCTGGGCACCCTGGTCCGATGCTGAGTTTGTAACCAAACTCGCGGCTAAACTTATTCAGGATAATCTGGATCAGAAAGTTGAACTGGTGCAGACAGATGTTGCACCGCTTTATCAGGGCGTGAGCCGTGGTGATCTTGATGCCATGATGATGGCTTGGCTGCCTGCAACACATGCGGATTATTACAAGCGCGTTGAAGGTAAAGTTGAAGATCTGGGGCCGCTCTATGAAGGTGCAAAACTTGGCTGGGTTGTGCCTGCCTCCGTGCCCGAGAGCGATATCAAGTCGATTGAAGACCTAAAGAAAGCCGATATTCATGAAAAGCTGAAAGGCCAGATTCAAGGTATTGATCCGGGTGCCGGTCTGACCCGCCTTTCAGAAGAAGCAATCAAAAAATACGGCCTGAATTACAAGCTGCAGATTTCCAGTGAGGCAGCGATGCTGACCACGGTTGACCGTGCAACCCGCTCGGACGGCTGGTTTGTAGCGACGGCATGGAGCCCGCACTGGATGTTCGGCAAATATAAGCTGCGCTATCTGGAAGACCCTGAGGGTGCGCTTGGTGCCGCAGAGCATGTGAATGCCCTCGCCCGCAAAGGCTTTAAGGAAGATAATCCGAAGGTCGCCTCTCTGCTGGAAAAGATGAATATCCCGCTGGAAGACCTCGAAAAAGCGATGTTTGAGGCGCAGGAAACATCATACGATAAGGCCGTTGATAAATATATTG
>NZ_ANNO01000387.1:0-1510 GCF_000409565.1 Pseudochrobactrum sp. AO18b | reverse complement strand
GTGTTTTTCAATTTTGGCTTATAATATTCCTGTTTAAAAATGCTGACATCGCCACGGGGGAGTGATAAAGCACTGCGCAGATCATATTTTTCCTGCAATGAAAAGGTGATGTTATGAGTATGATACAGTGGGTATTTCTTATTCAGGGTATTATCGCTTTCGGTCTGGCCGGTTGCGTTGCCTATGTTGTCCTGAACCGCAAACGCTGAGAACAGCCCTGTGCCAGTCGCATTCTTAAAGCAAATGAGTGACGGCACCCGCAATTTCAGCGGCTTAATATGTGACGGGGCTGATTTATCCGGTCAGGATTTATCGGACTGTGTTTTCACAGAATGCATATTTACAAATTGTAATTTCAAAGCCGCAATCCTTACTGAAACGCAATTCAACAAATGCCGTTTCAGTGGTGCGAACCTGTCCAATATTGACGGCAATAGCGCACAATTTTACGATTGCGATCTCTCCAATACATTCTGGAGCCGATCCAATCTCAATGGCGTGAAATATTCACGCTCCAAACTTACCGGTGCGGATTTCACTGATTGCAGCCTGATCGGCACTGATTTTGAAGAATGTTTGCTGATTGCAGCTTTTCTGCCGCGCGCGTCATTTCGCAATAAAACTCTGACAAATATGGATTTCAGCGAAGCTGATCTCAGAGAATGTGATTTCCGCGATACGGTTTTTCACGATTGCCGGATGCGCGGCGCCACTTTACGGCTGAGCAAATTCAAGGGCGCTGATCTGCGTGGTTGCGATCTGGGCAGCCTGACATTTCACGATGCCACTGTGCTCAAAGGTGCCATCATCTCAAAAAGTCAGGCAACGGATATTCTCAGTGGCATCGGTCTGCTGGTTCTGTAAAGACTATTTCTCAAGCACAGCAACAATTTCAGCAAAGCCGCGTTTTTTAGCGTGCTGAAGTGCTGTTACGCCTTCATTGTCAGGGATAGAAAGATCGGCACCGGCGGCTTTCAAAAGCTTTACAATTTCTACGTGAGCAGGCCCGCCATCGCTCAGGATTACGGCTTCAATCAGCGCAGTCCAGCCGAGACGATTGACATGATCGACATCAACACCGGCCTCAATCAGCGTGCGCACCGTTTCCACATGACCGCGCTCGGATGCCGGAATAAGTGCCGTACCGCCAAAGCGATTGGTGCTTTTCAGATCAGCACCATGGCTCAAAGTCATTTTCAGAATTTCCAGATGGCCGCGTGCTCCGGCATAGAGATACGGGCTGTCCTGTATCATGTCTTTGGCATTCACATCGGCACCGGCATCAATCAGAACTTTAGCCGCTTCGATCTGATTATTATGGGTTGCAACCAGTAATGCAGTCTGGCGGTGGTCGTTGCGTGTATCAGCAGTGACGCCATCTTTCAGCAGGCTCTGAATAGTTGCGACATCACCGGTGGCAGCGGCATCCAGTAATTTGCGTTCTTTGCTGGCTGAGGCGGACATGGCAACTCCCGTGATTGTCAAAATAAAACCGGCAATAAGCAGAGTG
>NZ_ANNO01000386.1:0-10179 GCF_000409565.1 Pseudochrobactrum sp. AO18b | reverse complement strand
GAGACAACGGGGGGGGGGTTGGGAGTGATTATTTAAGCTGGTCTTTGACCTTGTCGAGTGCAGCAACTGCACAGGCTTCGTCCAGATGACCACCCGGTGCGCCGCCGACGCCGATTGCGCCGATGGTTGCATCGCCGACTTTAACCGGCACACCGCCAGCAAGCACGAGGAAGCCCGGAATGTTAGCCAGTTCTGCCGCTGCCGGATTTTTCTGGATATTTTCAGCCATGACACCGGTTGGAGTGCGGGAAGAGGCCGAGGTGAAAGCCTTGGCGGTCGCTGCCGCTGGTGTATGAGCACCGGCATTATCGGCGCGCATCAGAGTGCGCAGCACGCCTGCACGGTCAACAACAGCTACGGCTACATTATAGCCTTTGGCAGAGCAGGCAGCGATTGTTTCATTGGCAATGTTTACCGCAAGATCGAGCGGCATGTTCTTTTCCTGCAAAACCTGCGCGGAAGCAGCTGAGGTCAGTACAAGTGCCGCAGCACCGGCAAACAAAATGCGTTTCATGATCGTCTCCTGAGTGTTGGTGAAAGCAACCGGCTTTCTGACACTCAATCTAGTGAAACAATCATTTTGCGTGAATCCGCGATACCGCTGAAAGCTCTAGGTAGAATTACGGATGCCCTGCACTGCTGCCGGATAGTTGCAACCGCACAAAATCCACCACCGAACTGGTTTCCAGTTTTTCGGCAATATTGGCGCGATGCGCATCAATGGTGCGCACCGAAATATTAAGCGCAGAGGCAATCTCTTTGCTGCCAAAACCTTTGCAGATCAGATCGAAAATCTCGTGCTCGCGGTCGGTCAGTCTGGCGATCAGTTTCTGTGCCTCCGCCCGTTCCAGAATTTTATCCAGTTCCTGAGAAGCGGTCTCCAGTGCCTCCAGTAAAACCTGCTCATCCACGGGCTTGGACAGAAAGTCGAGGATACCTGCCTTGAAAGCACGCCGGCAGGCATTGATATCCCCGTGACCGGTAATCATGATGGCTGGCCAGTCGATCCCGCGTTCCAGCAGTTTTTGTTGTAGCTGCAAGCCGCTTATCATCGGCATACGCAAATCGAGTATCAGACAACCGGGCTTTTGCGGATCAACATGCGCCAGAAATGTCGCCGGATCACGGAATGTCTCCACATGCATGCCATAGGTCTGCAACAACAGCGACAATGCTTCGCGCACGGCTTCATCATCATCAATCAGATAAATTTTGAGATTTTTCATTCTGCCGCCTTTGAATGCTCAGGCTCAGCCATTGGAATGGTAATTGTAAAGATTGCACCGCCGGATGGTGCATTTGCTGCCGATATTTCCCCGTCAATCCGCTCATTCAGTGTTGCGCAGAGCGAAAGCCCCAGCCCCATACCCGCTTCACGGGTGGTGAAAAACGGCTCGAACAAGCGCGGCAGAATATCATCGGCAATGCCGCCGCCATTATCGGCAATACTCAGAACGAGCTGCCCGCCTCTGGCCTCAGCCGTCACAGTAATGCGTTTATCGCTGTTCTCACTCTGGCTCAGGCTGTCGGCAGCATTGCGGATCAGGTTATAAAGCACCTGCTCCATCTCAACCGGATCAGCAGTAATCATCGGCGATATTTTCTCGGTTTGTTGATGCAGGCTGATATTGCGTTGCGCCAGATCCGTACGCAGCAATTCCGCTACATCGCGGATAATCTGGTTGATTTCTAAGCGCCTGCGCTTTGGTTCATGATTGCTCATATAATTGCGCATACGCTGCAAAATCTCACCGGCACGCGATGCTTCCCGCACATTGGCCGCCAAAGCCTGTTTCAATAATTCAGGCCGGTCGCCGGATGCTTCAAGGCGTAATGCGGCCTGACTTTGGCTCAGCAAGGCTGTCAGCGGCTGTGTCAGTTCATGGGCGATGCCGGAGGCCAGTTCGCCCATGGAATTCACCCGCGCCGCATGAGCAAGCCGCGTTTCATGTTCCGACAACTGTGCTTTCTGCTCGGCCTCTCTGGTGGCTTTTTGAAAACGCCAGAGCGCATAAGCACCGGTCAAAGCAATTAATGACAAAACCGCGAATAATATGGTGCGCAGCGGATCAATCACATCTGACAGCGCCATCGGGCGACTGAGACGCAGCAAAAGCGGCTGGTTCTGACTATCGATTTTCTGCGAAAAGACCGGTTGCTCCAGAAAGCGCGATGCTACTGTTTTCAGGCCGGATTGTTGTTCAAGAATAATCTTATCATTAATGGACAGGGTCAGATCTGCCCAATCCGGCCGCTCATCCGGTTCAATCATCAGAGCCGGATTGATAGCCATGAAAATCGCATAACCGGGATTGGCATTGTCAGATTTTTTGCCAAGATAATAACGGTCTGTCAGCTTGTCAGACAGATAAATGCGCACCTCACCCGGTTTTTGTTCTGCGACCTGCGCGGCAAAATCAATGGCGAGATTATCATGCTCACTTTCATCAACCATCAGCACAGGTTCAGCACTAACCGTGGAACCGGTGCGGTTCAGTAGCATGACATCGATTACGCTGATGCGCGGGTAAAAGCGGATAATATTGCGCGATACCTGCCGCAAAGCATCCACCGGTGCCGGACTGGCAGAGAGGATCAGTGCGTTCAAACTGGTGAGGTGAGCATCATGCTGTGCAGCGCGCTGCGACAGAACACGATGCAGCGCTGTGCCGGTTTGCTTCACCTCGTCACGCGCCTGATTAATGCTCTGACGGGCGGTGAAAGCAACAAACAGCAATAGCAATATCAGCCAGATAACCGATATTGTCAGATAGGATTTCCAAATCTGTTTATTGCCCGTCAAACGCTTCCCCCATACACAATATTGTAATTACACTTGAATATCGCTGACATAATATAGTGCAACACGCAATGCACAGGCCGAAAAACTTCTTCATCACACAGGTTTGGGCTTGTCAGCGCGCTGTACTAAACGGCATAAAACGCATCCGGCCGGAGGATGAAATGATTAATTTGCAACCCGTCAGAAGAACAGATGCAACCGAACTGATCGCGGGTAATCTTGCGAGCCGCAATCATCATCATCCATGGATGCGCAATTTTACTGATCTCGCCGGTTTTGAAGACTGGTTTGGCAATCTGCAAAGCAGTGCTTCTCAGGCACTTGTTGTGCGCGATACGGAGAGCGGCAAGATTGCCGGTGTTTTCACCTTCAGCCAGATTTTTATGAAGGCGTTTTGCAGTGCCTATTTGAGTTATTACAACATGGTGCATCTGGCCGGTCGCGGATTGATGACCGAAGGTCTGAAACAAACAGTTGCTTATGGCTTCAGGGAAATCGGCCTGCACCGGATTGAGGCCAATATCCAGCCGGACAATCTGCGCTCCCTCGCCCTTGTCGAACGTGCAGGCTTTCACAAAGAAGGCTTTTCACCGCGCTATTTGTTTATCAATGGCGACTGGCGTGACCATGAACGCTGGGCGATTATCAACGATCAGTAGCATTATTCGCAGCGGATATATTTCAATACACCGACATAGGGCGGCCTGTTTGCTGATTTGTCATCAGACGGATGATTAATGCCATCGGTGACAAGAACCTCATCAAAATCAAACGGACTGACGCCCTCAAGACAAGCGGCATTAATGCCATATTGCTGCGGGTTGGAACGGCGCTGATGGTGCGTATAAATCCCGCAAACAGAGCAGAAATAATGTTTCGCCGCCTTGGTATTGAACTGATAGAGCGTCAGAGCATCTTCCCCGTTGATAATCTCCAACCCGCCAAGTTGCGCTGAGACAGCTACAGCCCCGCGCATCCGGCAATAGGAGCATGTGCAACGGCGCGCGGTGTTCAGCCCGTCGGATAGTTTCACCCGAAACCGCACTGTCCCGCAATGACAGGCACCGTTGACTGTCTCATTTGTCTCGTTCATCGCTCAATTCTCCCGTAAATCTCATGTCAGGTTAAAGCAAAAAGGCATCCACCTGAACAGGTGAATGCCTTTTCATTTCAATAAATTTTGATGGAAAAATTAGCCGAGCGCTTTTTCCAGTTCAGGAATGATTTCAAATAGATCGCCAACCAGTCCATAATCGGCAACCTGAAAGATCGGGGCTTCTTCGTCTTTATTGATCGCCACGATTACTTTGGAATCCTTCATCCCTGCCAGATGCTGGATAGCACCGGAAATACCGGCAGCGATGTAAAGATCAGGCGCAACCACCTTACCGGTCTGACCAACCTGCCAGTCATTTGGCGCATAACCGGCATCCACTGCTGCGCGGCTTGCACCAACGGCAGCGCCGAGCTTATCCGCTACCGGTAGCATGACTTCCTGAAATTTCTCTGCGGAGCCAAGCGCACGGCCACCGGAAACAATGATCTTTGCCGAAGTCAGCTCCGGACGGTCACCGCCGGAAAGTTTTGCTTCAACAAATTTCGACAATTGCGGGTCATTGGCATAAGCAATATTTTCAACCGCAGCCGCCCCGCCCTTTTCTGCCGCAGCAAAACCGGCAGTACGCACAGTAATCACCTTTTTAGCCTCCAGTGCCTGCACGGTCTGCAAGGCATTGCCTGCATAAATCGGGCGCTTGAATGTATCCGCCGAGATGACCTCGATAATATCCGACACCTGCATCACATCAAGCAATGCGGCCACACGCGGGAGCACATTTTTGCCTGTTGTGGTGGCCGCAGCGATAATCACATCATAATCCGCGCTCAATGTCTGAATGAGATCAGCCAGTGGTTCTGCCAGCTGGTTTTCCAGTGCTGCATTTTCTGCCAGCAACACTTTGCGCACGCCTTTGAGCGTGACAGCTGCATCAGCCGCAGATTTGGCATTCTGCCCTGCAACCAGCACATCCACATCACCACCGATAGCCAGTGCTGCGGTCAGCGCCTTTGCTGTCTGGTCTGACAGGGTCTGGTTGTCATGTTCCGCTAAAAGTAAAATTGCCATGATCTTATTTCCCTATCAAATCAGTCCGGCTTCGTTTTTCAGTTTCGCAACCAGTTCCTGCACATTGGCCACTTTAATACCGGCTTGACGGCTTTCCGGCTCTTCGGTTTTCAAAACTTTGAGACGCAATCCAGTATCAACGCCAAGTTCTGCCGCGCTCTTCTCATCAAGCGGCTTTTTCTTGGCTTTCATGATATTTGGCAGAGAGGCATAGCGCGGCTGGTTGAGACGCAGATCAACAGTCACCACCGCTGGCAGTTTCACTTCAATCGCCTGTAAACCACCGTCAACCTCACGGGTCACACCGGCTTTGCCTTCACCAAGTTCCAGTTCGGATGCAAAGGTCGCCTGCGACCAGCCCAGCAGTGCCGAGAGCATCTGGCCGGTCTGGTTGGCATCATCATCAATTGCCTGTTTGCCGACGATCACCAGCTGTGGCTGTTCTTCTTCAACCAGTTTCTTTAGGATTTTAGCAACGGCAAGCGGCTCAACAGCATCATCAACTTTCACCAAAATGCCGCGATCAGCGCCCATTGCCAGTGCTGTGCGCAGCGTTTCCTGCGCCTGGGTAGGGCCAACAGAAGCCACAATCACTTCCGAAACCTTGCCCGCTTCTTTGAGGCGCAACGCCTCCTCCACGGCAATTTCATCAAACGGGTTCATCGCCATTTTAACATTGGCAAGGTCAACACCACTGCCATCGGCCTTAACGCGGATTTTAACGTTGTAATCAACAACCCGTTTAACTGCGACCAGAACTTTCATGACTTTATCCTGTAATTCAATGTATCAGACTGTTAAAATTACATTTTGCAACGCGAATTAGTCGGGTCGTAAAGCGACTCTTCAACCACTTTTGCCTTACGCCATTCACCCAGCACCTGCACTTCCAGTTCCAGCCCGATCTGATTGCCTAATTCCGGCGGCAGCAGAGCAAGCGCGATATCATGGCTGAAATGGCAGGAATAACCGCCGGAGGTAATACGGCCAACCAGTTTGCCATTGTGATAAACGCCCTCATTCATCTGCACACTGGCACCATCTGTGGCGATGGTGATGGTGCAAATACGACGCTTCAGCCCCTCTTCGCGCTGGCGGATGAGAGCATCGCGGCCGATAAAGTCGCCTTTATCGAATTTGACGAAACGGTCGAGACTGCTTTCCAGAGCCGTCAGTTCGGCATTCATATCGCGATACATCGCGCGATAGGATTTATCGAGACGGCAGCATTCCAGTGCGGCCAGACCGACCATACGGATGCCAAATTCCTCACCGGCTTTCAGAATTTCATCCAGCAGATGACGCTGATAACCGATCGGATGATAAAGTTCCCAGCCAAGCTCGCCTTCATAAGTTACGCGCAGCATCCGCACATCACTGGCCAGCCCGATTGTGCCGGTCTGCATGCTCATCCAAGGGAAAGCCGCATTGCTCAGATCAACCTCGGTGATCTTCTGCAAAACATCACGCGCTTTTGGCCCGACGAGTGTGAAAGCACCGCGCTCCATGGTGACATTGGTTAGCGTAACGCTGCGGTCATCCGGCAGGATTTTGGATAATTCATCAAAATTCAGCCGCTCACCGCGCGGGGTGGAGATCAGATAAAACGCATCCGGTTTGAAGCGGATAACCGTATATTCACTGACCACACCGCCGTTTTTATTCAGGTGATGACAAAGACCGATACGTCCGAGCTTCGGTAGCTTATTGGCGAGAATGCCGTCCAGCCAGCTTTCAGCCCCCGGCCCCGAAACCTCAAATTTGGTCATCGGTGTCATTTCGATCAGGCCAACGCCTTCACGCACTGCAGTCACTTCTTCACGGATATATTTAGCAGCGCGCTCAGTATGGCGGAAGCTCAGATCAGGAATAGCTTCCTCTTTGCTTGGCGCAAACCATTGCGGCATTTCCCAGCCGTTCAGCACATCCCATACAGCGCCCATTTCGGTGAGGCGGTCATAGGAAGGCGCGGTTTTCTGCGGACGGGATGCAGGCATGGTCTGACCCGGAAATTTAATATCCGCGTGTGTGCCCCATGTTTCCTGCACCTTGTGGCGCGTCCAGGTTTTGTTGGCATAATTGGAGAAACGACGCGGGTCGAGTTCCGACATATCTTTGGACGGCGCACCGTCGATGATCCATTCTGCCAGATGGAAGCCCAGTGTGCCGCCCCAGAGAATGCCGCCCGGCACACCTTCCGCAAGCCATACATTCGGCAGATCCCATGCAGGGCCAGCCAGCGGCAATTCATCGGCAGTCATCTGGAATGGCCCGCGCACATTGGCTTTAATGCCGGTGCGGGCAAGAGCAGGCACATAATCTGTGGCTACTTCCCAGTTCCACTCAACCGCGTCGAAATCCTCTTCCACCAGATCAGCGCCGAACCATTCCGGCACACCGTCCACGGCAAAGAGTTTCAGATGTTCGGTACGTTCATAAGGGCCGAACATCAATCCGTCACCCTCTTCACGCAGATATCCGGCAAAGCCCTCATCACGCAGGATCGGCATTTCCGGAAGACCCTGTTTTTTACGCTCAATAATTTCCGGCACCGCATCGGTGATCCAGTATTGATGCAGGATCGGGATTGCCGGAATATCAATACCAAGCAATGCGCCGGTCTGGCGGGCATAATTGCCGGTCGCGGAAACAATATGTTCGCAGATAATATCGCCGTTATTGGTTGAGACTTTCCATTCGCCGTTTGGCAGGCGCTCAAAACTGTTGACCTGCGTATTCTGATAGATTTTCTGCCCCATATCGCGGGCGCCTTTGGCCATAGCCATCGTCACGTCAGCCGGTGCGATATGACCGTCATCGGGATGATAGAGTGCGCCGATCATATGCTTGTTGTTTTCCAGCAGCGGCCAGAGTTCCATAGCCTCTTTTGGCGAAACCAGACGGGCATTGGTGCCTTGCGCTTCGGCAACATCCATATAGCTCTTATATTCATCCATCCGGTCGCGCGTATTGGCGATACGCAGCTGGCCGCATTTATGCCAGCCGACATTCTGGCCAGTTTCGGCTTCCAGTCCTTCATAAATCTCAATGGTTTTTGCAATCATACGGCCGACATTATTGCTGCGCGCATAAGAGGGAATAAGCCCTGCCGCATGCCATGTTGAGCCTGCTGTCAGCGATGTGCGCTCCAGCAGCGCACAATCTGTCCAGCCGCGTTTGGCCAGTGCATAGAGAACGGAAACCCCGACACAACCGCCGCCGACAACCACAACCCGTGCATAAGTTTGCATAATTCCACCCGATTTATTTTTATGAAAGACCGGTGCACCTCTCCTTAGTGCAATGATCTCAGACTGTTTTCATGTTTTCTCAGCGCGCAAAATTACGGCTGATTTTGATCTCACAATAGGATGCGGCAGATGCTTTGTGATCTTGTAAAAAAATAGTCCGAGGTATAACTTCAGATTATGCACAGACTCCGTAATCTCATTCCTTCCGCCAATTACCTGTTTGCCTTTGAGGCCGCAGCACGGCGTTTAAGCTTCACCGCCGCGGCCAAAGAGCTGAATGTCAGCCAGCCCGCAGTGAGTAAAACCATACGGTTACTTGAAGAATCGACAGGGTTGAAACTGTTTCGCCGCGAGAGTGCGCGGCTGGAGCTGACACCGGAAGGACAACGGCTCTATCAGGAAGTGCAGGCCTCTTTTGATCATCTGCATATGGTGATTTCGTCCTTGCAGCGGAAATATCAAAAAGACATTGTGCGCGCCTCATTCTCGGCGGTGTTTATCTCGCTGTGGTTACTGCCGCGCCTTGCAGATTTTAAAAACCGCTATCCGGAAATCGCGCTGCATATTGAGGAAAGTCCGAAAGATTATATTGATCTCGGCGAAGAGGATATTGACCTCTCCGCCCGTCTCGGCAATGGCGAATGGCAGGGCTTGCGCTCATGGCAGCTGTGTCTGGAAGAAACGGTCTGTGTGTGCAGTCCGGAATATCTGGCTGCTCATGGCCCGATTCATGCACCGGCCGATTTACTTAACCACCGCCTGCTGCATTTTGAAGAAAAGCACCGCTCCCGTATCGGCTGGCGTGAATGGCTTGAATATCAGGGTGTTTCCAGTGCCAAACTGCCTCATGATGTGGTGTTCAGTGATAATCTCGCTTCAATGCAGGCGGCAATTCACGGTCAGGGTATTTCGCTCGGCTGGCGGCATCTGATCGGCAGCTATCTGGAAAGCGGTAAACTGGTTATACCACTGGAGAATTCCTACAAAGCCGGAAAGAGCATTTTTCTGGTGGCTCCGGCATCGCGCCAGATCAAGTCCGGTACAGAGAAATTCCGTGACTGGATTTTGGAGCAAATGCATCGGGAGTTGCCGCTTAACAATCCGTAGCGGGTTTCTCTTTTAGAAATTACTTTTTCCAACATCTTTAGAGCATTGATTAAATGGGAGTTACTATGGCTAAAGTTGCGTTTATCGGCCTCGGTGTTATGGGCTATCCGATGGCTGGCCATCTCAAAACACGCGGCGAACATGAAGTAACCGTGTATAACCGCACCACGGCTAAGGCACAGGCCTGGGCGCAGGAATTTAAAGGCAGTTTTGCCACCACACCGGCCGAAGCTGCCCGTGGTCAGGATTTTGTGTTCTGCTGTGTCGGCAATGACGATGATTTGCGCTCAGTCACCCTTGGCGAAGACGGTGCATTTCAGAGCATGGGTAAAGGCACTATCTTCATCGACAATACCACAGCCTCTGCTGAGGTTGCCCGTGAACTCGACAAGGAAGCCCGCCAGCGTGGTTTCCATTTCATCGATGCGCCGGTATCCGGCGGACAGGCCGGTGCTGTGAATGGCGTTCTCACTGTGATGTGCGGCGCTGATGAAGCTGTTTTTGAAAAAGCCAAGCCGGTTATTTCTGCCTATGCCCGTTCGGTTGGTTTGATGGGCGCTGTTGGTAATGGCCAGCTCGCCAAGATGATGAACCAGATTTGTATTGCCGGCATTGTTCAGGGGCTGGCTGAGGCCATTCATTTCGGTAAATGTGCCGGATTGGATATTCAGACCGTGATTGATGTGCTGTCCAAAGGTGCTGCCGGTTCATGGCAGATGGAAAACCGCACACCGACAATGATTAAAGGCGAATATGAATTTGGCTTTGCTGCTGACTGGATGCGCAAAGACCTGAAAATCTGTCTTGAAGAAGCGGATCGCAATGGTGCCACGCTCGCTCTGACCGCCCTCGTGGATCAATATTATAAGGATGTGCAGAAGCTTGGCGGGGGT
>NZ_ANNO01000385.1:0-2237 GCF_000409565.1 Pseudochrobactrum sp. AO18b | reverse complement strand
TTTTTTTATATCGGACCTTTAATAACCGGTATGAGCCTGCAGCAAGACTGTAATCATCATCACCGCAATGGCCGCAACGGCGATTTTCCAGAAATCACTGCGCCGCTTCAGTCCCGGCAATCCCAATGGCTTCAGCAGATGCAATCCCATCAGGATCAGCAATAAAACCGGTGCAATCTTTGCCATTGCGCATCCTCTGAATATTATTGCGGCCTGACTTGTATCTTGCCCCCTCTTTAGTCGAATGGACGTCACTTTAACAGTGTGGATTAATATCGGCTGAGGAGAATGGCGTAGTTTATATTTTTCAAAACCGCACAAAGATCCGGTGAAAGTTATTCTGCGCCTGAGAGGTGCAAGCACAGCTTGCATTGCAATGGGAGGAATACATGACTTCGGCTTATCCCGAAATTTATCAGGCATGGAAAAATGATCCCCAAACTTTCTGGGGCAAAGCATCCGCACTTATCGACTGGTATAAACCAGAGACAAAAATCTTTGACCCTGAACAAGGCCCTTACGGACGGTGGTTTGCAGGCGCTGAATGCAACACCTGCTACAACATGCTCGACCGTCATATCGAGGCCGGTCGCGGTGATGTTCCCGCTATTCTCTATGACAGTCCTGTCAGCGGCCAGAAGGCTCGTTTCACCTATAGCGAGACTCTGGAACAGGTGATGCGGCTCAGCGCCGTGATGCAGGATTTCGGCATTCAAAAAGGCGATCGGGTGCTAATTTATATGCCGATGGTGCCGCAGGCATTATTTGCCATGATGGCCTGTGCCCGCCTTGGTGCAATTCATTCTGTAGTCTTTGGAGGCTTTTCCGCTGACGAGTTGGCAGCACGTATTGATGATGCCACCCCTGCCCTGATTATTGCCAGCTCCTGCGGGCTGGAAGCCAATAAGACAGTCAGCTACAAACCGCTGCTCGACAAAGCGATCACCACAGCCAAACATCAGGTAAAGCATTGTCTGATCCATCAGCGCGAACAATGCCGGTGTGACCTCATTACAGGCCGCGATCACGACTTTACAGAGCTTTGCGAACAGGCCGCAGGACGTGATGTGCCTTGTGCATCCGTTGCCGCCACCGATCCGCTTTATATTCTCTACACTTCCGGTACCACTGGTAAGCCCAAGGGCGTTGTGCGCGATAATGGCGGCTATATGGTTGCGCTCGCATGGTCGATGGGCGCACTTTATGGCATTCAGGCAGGGGATATTTTCTGGACAGCATCAGATATCGGCTGGGTCGTCGGCCATTCCTATATTGTCTATGCCCCGCTGCTGATCGGCGCTACAACAGTGCTGTTTGAAGGCAAACCTGTCGGCACGCCCGATGCCGGTACATTCTGGCGGGTGGTTGCCGAGCACAAGGTGAAAGTGCTGTTCACTGCACCAACCGCTCTGCGCGCGATTAAGCGAGAAGACCCTGAAGGCAAGCTGCTGCATCAATATGATCTCTCCAGCCTTGAAGCACTTTATCTCGCCGGAGAACGTGCAGATCCGAATACGCTGGAATGGGCAGAGCAGATGCTCAACCGCCCTGTGATTGACCATTGGTGGCAAACCGAAACCGGCTGGCCGATTGCCGGTAATCCGCGCGGCCTTGGTATGTTGCCGGTCAAACACGGCTCAACTTGCGTGCCGATGCCCGGCTATGATGTGCAGGTGCTGGATGATGCAGGCCATCCGGCGAAAACCGGTGAGCTTGGCAATATTGTTATCAAACTGCCGATGCCGCCCGGTTGTCTGCCAACTTTGTGGCAGGCCGACCAGCGCTTCCATGAAGCCTATCTTGATGAATTCAAAGGCTATTATAAATCCGCTGATGCCGGTTACATGGATGAAGACGGCTATATTTTCATCATGAGCCGCACTGATGACATCATCAATGTTGCGGGACATCGCCTATCCACTGGTTCGATGGAAGAGGTGATTGCCGGTCACCCACAGGTCGCAGAATGTGCAGTGATCGGCATTGCCGATAAGCTCAAAGGGCAAATCCCCTGCGGCTTCATCGTGCTTAAGGCCGGTGTGACGCAAGCCCATAGTGAGATTGAAGCAGAATGTGTGGAACGGGTACGCGATCAGATCGGGCCTGTTGCCGCGCTGCGTACCGTTCTGACAGTCAGCAAATTACCCAAAACCCGCTCCGGCAAAATTCTGCGCTCCACCATGCAAAAAATCGCTGATCACGAGCCATGGAAAATGCCTGCCACGATTGAAGATCCG
>NZ_ANNO01000384.1:0-717 GCF_000409565.1 Pseudochrobactrum sp. AO18b | reverse complement strand
TGAGATTGGTGGTGATTATGACACTCGTGCGCTCGTAAAGTTTGCTGAGCAGGTGGAATAAAAGCGCGCCACCGGATGCACTGAATGGTAGATATCCGAGCTCATCAAGAATGACGAGATCGGAATAAATGAGCCGGTTGGCGATCTGGACTTGTCACGGTTTGCTTCCGCCTCCTTGAATAGACTATTTGTCATTAAGGAGAAGATTTATGGCAGTTTCACACACAGACGATTTCAGACGCGAAGGGGATCGCCGGCGCTTCCAATCCTCGGAAATTGAGGCCGTGTCCTTCAGCTCACAATCGTCCCTTCGCCAAAAGGACTCAGACCGCTCAAGGCCGCAAAGTGCGGCCACCCACGCGCAGCCCTCACCGAAGTCACACCTCTCCAGGCTCGTCACCAGGCCGAAGATATCGCCCTTGTTGTCACTGAGAGGATCGAACCAGCCTCGTCCGGCATGTGTAACAATGATGATCTCGGCACTGCGGCGATACTTCATCGCGCGCCTGGTGCTTTCCTTGACATCGAGGGCAAACCCGGCGGCCTCCAGCACCACCTGGCAGCCTACCGTTTCCCGAAGCCTTTCAATCTCTTCTCTTCTCTTTTCATTTCCTCTCCGGCCGCATGCGGCTGACCTTCCATCTTTATCCTCCCGCACCATGCGGGATCAGTTTTCGACAGGCGCGAAGAGCAAAGGCTGCAAGGGCATGGCCGGCA
>NZ_ANNO01000383.1:0-950 GCF_000409565.1 Pseudochrobactrum sp. AO18b | reverse complement strand
GCGGCAGCCGGAACGGCAAAGCGGGGCTCAATGAGCCCCGAATGGATGGAATTCATGAATGATCTCGAGGTCGTCACTTGCGTCGATCTCGTCAGAAGGAAGGACGCCGTATTCGCCGTCGACCTCGAATACGGTGACCGGGACCATGAGGTCGCAGGAAAGCTGGAAGGCGTGGGACTGTGCGAGGGAAAGATCGTGCGACATTTGAGAGGCTCCATCGGAAGCGGGCCAATTCCCACTGATGGCTCCTCAAAGGAATAGGGACGGTCGCGATCACCGCGAAGACGAAACGGCGGCAGCTTGCTAGCCGACCCCCTGCGGGTTGATCGACGGAGATCCGGACCTGGTCCAGGACGCCATCACAAGAAGCGGGATTGGGGTGCGACCGGTGTCGCAACCTTGAGGCGCGCGATCCCCAATGACGGTCGAACCCCATTTTTCCCTGACGACGGCCGTGACACCCAATCGATCAGCTCCGGCCGAAGCGGCTCTTCAATTGCCCGGAGTCGCGTGGACCACTCCTGCACCCAAACGTTGAGCGAGGGAGATTCAAGCCCGTCGGCTGATGGCTGTCAGACAAAGGGCGCAACCGCACACGACGACGTGACAATTTTTTCACTTTTATTGTTTTATAACAGATATTCATGAAAAATCAGATAATCTATCTTATGGAACTGGACTATGCGAAGTTAAACGACAGAGTATGTGTCTGCCACGTATAAATGTTTGGTTTTTGCATCTGACTTTCATCTAATCGGTGATTATAATTTCACATTCATAAGTTACCGATAGCTTTGACTATTTGCCAATAAATGCGCTCGACGATCATACCGCCGTCTACAGTAAGCTTCAGGTTCCACGGAAAGGCTCTGTTGCAAAAATTTTGCCGATGTCCGAAAGAATGCTGACAATTTTCAGCGAGACTTTTGATGAACGATTTCAAGTGGCGC
>NZ_ANNO01000382.1:0-260 GCF_000409565.1 Pseudochrobactrum sp. AO18b | reverse complement strand
GTTGGGGTCGAGGGTTCGAATCCCTTCGCCCGCTCCAGTTTGGTTAGACTTCAAAAGCCGCGCAACAGCGCGGCTTTTTGCTTTTCTGGTTCAATTTCCCCGCATTATTGCCAAGACAAAGCCACCTCTCCGTTTCGTCTTAAATCCTTTAAAAAAATTACAGATTTTTGCATTTTTCCTGTTGCAAATCACTCAGGCTTTTGCCATATAGCGCAGGCCTAACCAACAAACTGGCGCGAGCGGGTGTAGCTCAGGGGTAG
>NZ_ANNO01000381.1:0-1721 GCF_000409565.1 Pseudochrobactrum sp. AO18b | reverse complement strand
CAATCGCAGCGCCTTTTCTTTATCCGATCATACGATCAGAAACGGTATTTGGCCGAAAGTGTCATACCGCCGACAACATCGGTGCCAAAATCAGCCTTGGAACCGAACTGGCTGCCGCCGTTCTTGGCTGTAAGTGTGTTATCCAGAGTACCAGAAGTCAGGATACCGACAGCACCTGCAAGGCGGAATTCCAGATGTTGTGTTGCCTTGTAATTCGCACCGAGACCCAGCAGCCAGACATCAGTCTGTGAAGTCAGACCAGTTGTTGTACCACGATCCCAAGTAACAGTTGCCGCACCCGACCACTTGTCGTTAAATTTGTGACCGATACCACCCATAACGGTCCAGCCGTCTTTGTAGTAAAGATCAAGAGACGTTACTTCGGCACCTACAGGGAAACGGCCGAGGAACGGCCCTGTGCCGCTGTTTTCGAAACCGATTTTGGTAATGCTTTTCCAGTCTGTCCATTTGATGGAAGCAAGTGCCAGCCAATCCGGAGCAATACCGGTCTGGAATTTGAATTCAACAGATTGCGGTGTGGCTACACTACCGTTGACCGGAGTAATAAAGCTCAGAGGCGCACCGATCAGAGACACGCCAACGGTGCCATCCAGATCATAATTGACCTTGGACTGATAAACCAAACTGGCGCGCAGAGCGATTTCAGGAATTTCATAAGCTGCACCCAAGCGCCAGCCAAATGCACTGTCGTCAACATCCAGTGTACTATTTGCGAAAGTCAGGTTTCTTGGGTTGTTTGGATCCAGCGGTACGCCGGAGATTTTTGTCTGGCGGCCTTTCAGCTCCTGATAGCTTACACCACCGAGAATACGGAAAAAGCCCTTTTCACCGGCAGAGAAACGATAGGCGCAGTTCAGACCATAATCGCGCGAAGAGATTTCTTGCTCAATAGCGCTGAACATACGGGCATTGTTGATGCCTGAATCTGTATCAATACCCCATGGTTCACGATACTGAACCGCACAGCCCAGTTCATCAGTCAGCTGGATTTTTGCCGAAAGCTTCGGAACCCAATAGGTCTTACCTTCGTCAACTTCTGTGTCGAAAGGTTTGCCGAAATTCTGATTTGGAACAGGATTGGCAGGAAAAACACTGCCGCGAATGTTCTTCAGCTTACGCTGCGGCGCAACAAAAGTCGCACCGGTTTCAACCACATTGCCTTCTTCAAATAAAATATCGAAATCCTGAGAACTGCGCTCCAGACCACCGGCATGCGCGGTCAAAATTCCCCCCGACAATGCCAGCGACACGGCAGATAATTTCAAGGCAGTTTTAAGCATATTGTCCCTCAATTTTTATACTTAATTTTGACGTGAGCGTAACATGCCGAATGGGTTCTGCAAGTACAAGAAAGTTGAAAACGAACCACCGGTTCGTCACAGAGTCGACCGAAAATCCGATTTTTGATCGTCTTATTCAGTTTTTTTGTGAGTTGCCGTATAAATTCACATCCAAAACGTCAGTTTTGACCTGATTTTGCCTTCAAAACGTGCGCTGTGCCAAATATGTCACGCAAAAAAGACAATCGTTTTTCACCTCTTGAAACCTATACCGCGCCACCCGTCCTGCGCATTTCAAACGTGATGCAGCAGATCAGTTTCAGCATAATTGTTAGTAAAAATGCTGCATTCGCATTACAGAATTTCACTTCAAAACTCAATAAACACAGAAAAATCAAATGGTTGTAAAATTTATGAATA
>NZ_ANNO01000380.1:0-4134 GCF_000409565.1 Pseudochrobactrum sp. AO18b | reverse complement strand
AAATCAGTCTGATTTGAGGGCGCTTTCGTTTTTTAGGTGTCTCTAAAGGGCCGGTTTATTCGGCATCCTTCAGGCGCTGCATGGCAACTGCAATTTTGCCCTGTGCTTCCTGCAATTCAGCAAAACGGGCACGGTCAGCTTCCACAACTTCCGGCTTGGCATTGGCAACGAATTTCTCATTTGAGAGCTTCTTGTCAATTTTCTCCATTTCGGCTGTGAGCTTGCCGCTTTCTTTTTCAAGACGCAGCATTTCCGCACCAAGATCAATCAGGCTGCCAAGCGGCATGCAATAGGTCGCCTCGCCGACAACCAGCTGTGCAGAGCCCTTTGGCGCTGCATCAGACAGGCTGATATCAGCAACACGGGACAGACGTTTGATCGCCGCATCATGATGCGCCAGACGTTCTTTGGTAAGCTCATTGGCTTCAAGAACCGCAAGCGGTGCCTGTGCTGACGGCGGAACATTCATTTCCGAGCGAACGGAACGAATGCCGCTGACCAGCTCGATCAGCCAGTTGATATCATCCGCGGCAGATGCATCTTCGAAGGACAAATCAGGCCATGGTGCATGGGCAAGCAGCGTATCGCGGCTCTGGCCCTCACCGGCTGTCAGGCTCCAAAGTTCTTCCGTCATAAACGGCATGAACGGATGCAGCAGCTTGTAGATTTCATCCAGACAATATGCTGCACAAGCCTGCGCTTCACGCTTTGCATCTTCATCATCACCCATGAAAATCGGCTTTAGAAGTTCCAGATACCAGTCACAGAACTGGTTCCAGACAAAACGATAGGCAGAACTTGCCGCATCATTATAGCGGTAAGTTGTGATGCCCTCAGTGATGGCTCTCGTCGCGCGTGTCAGCTCGGTCAGAATCCAGCGGTTAACCGCCAGTTTCGCATCTTCCGGTTTGAATTCCGGCTGGCGGCTCACACCGTTCATCTGCGCAAAGCGTGTTGCATTCCACAGCTTGGTGCCGAAGTTGCGGTAACCGGCAATACGTGCCGGATCGAGCTTCACGTCGCGTCCCTGCGCGGCCATGATTGCCAGCGAGAAACGCAGCGCATCGGCACCATATTCATCAATCAGATCAAGCGGATTGATAACATTGCCTTTGGACTTCGACATTTTCGCGCCGTTCTTGTCACGCACCAGAGCGTGAACATAAACGGTGTGGAACGGCTCTTCTTTCATGAAGTGCAGACCCATCATCATCATACGGGCAACCCAGAAGAAGATGATGTCAAAACCTGTTACCAGCACATCGGTCTGATAATAGGTGTCGAGTTCCGGTGTCTTATCCGGCCAGCCAAGGGTCGAGAAAGGCCACAGCGCTGAGGAAAACCATGTATCCAGCACGTCGCAATCGCGGGTCAGCGATGTCGGTTCACCATAATGTTTCTGAGCCGCAGTCAGAGCTTCTGCTTCGCTCTTTTCTACGAAAATTGTACCGTCCGGACCATACCATGCAGGGATCTGATGCCCCCACCACAACTGGCGGGAAATACACCATGGCTGAATGTTTTCCATCCAGTCATAATAGGTCTTTTCCCATGTTTTCGGTACAATCGCTGTACGGCCTTCGCGAACAGACGCGATGGCTGGCTTGGCCATTTCCGCAGCATTTACATACCACTGGTCAGTCAGCAATGGTTCAATCGGCACACCGCCGCGGTCGCCATGCGGCACCATGTGGCTGTGGTCTTCGATTTTCTCGAGATAGCCACCTTCTTCCATCATCTCAACAATGGCTTTACGCGCCTTGAAGCGATCCTGATCGTGGAAGCGTTCAATCAACGCATCCAGCTCAGCCGATGGTGTCAGGCCTTCCGCAAAGTCTTCATTGTCCTGAAGCAATATGGTAGCAACAGGCGACATAATGTTGATTTTACGTAAGTTATTACGTTTTCCGACTTCCGCATCATTAAAGTCATGTGCAGGTGTAATTTTAACCGCACCGGAACCGGATTCCGGATCGGCATAATCGTCACCAACGATCGGCAGCGCACGGCCAACCAGTGGCAATACGGCATTTTTACCGATACGGGACTGATAGCGCGGATCTTCCGGATTAACCGCAATACCGCTATCGCCCAGCATTGTTTCAGGACGGGTTGTTGCAACAACAATATAAGTGTCCGGATTTTCCGCATCAAAAGCCACGCCTTCCAGCGGATAGCGGAAGTGCCACAAATGACCTTTGATTTCACGCTGTTCAACTTCGATATCCGAGATAGCTGTCTGCAGTTTCGGATCCCAGTTGACCAGACGCTTGTCTTTATAAATCAGGCCTTCTTTGTAGAGCGTGACGAAAACTTCCAGAACGGCTTTGGACAGACCTTCGTCCATCGTGAAACGTTCACGCGACCAGTCACAGGACGCACCAAGGCGACGCAGCTGGTTGAAAATCAGGCCGCCGGATTCTTCTTTCCACTGCCAGATGCGCTCAACAAATTTCTCGCGTCCCATTTCATGACGGTTCGGCTCCTGCCGTTCCATCAGCTGGCGCTCAACAACCATCTGCGTTGCAATACCGGCATGATCCATGCCCGGCTGCCACAGCACGTTTTTGCCGCGCATGCGCTCAAAGCGCACCATAATATCCTGAATGGTATTATTGAGGGCATGGCCCATATGCAGAGAACCGGTGACATTCGGCGGCGGGATCACCACAGCAAACGGATCCGCACCCGGCTTGGAACCTGCACCGGCTTTAAAAGCCTGCGCTTTTTCCCAAATATCAGCAATTTTTGGCTCGGTAGCCGCGGAATCGTAGGTTTTCTCTAACATAAAAAACTCTGTCTCTTTATATGAAGGCAGGCGCAACGAAAGCAGTGATCGTTCAATCCTGCCTTAACAGCAGCAGATCCGACCACCTATCCGGTACAAACAAGTCTCAGTGATATGTTTCAAAGCAAGTTTGAAACAAAGAATCAAGGAAAACTGCGTGCCTCACACTGCAAATCACGGTATTTCCGTATTCTATATAGGATGGCTTTAAACATAAAAACAGCCCCGTTTACAGTGGTAAAGGGGCTGTAAATCCGCAATTGAGCATTCTTTCCGTCAGCCGCGGCGGACGACGCGCTCGATTTCCTCACGCACCAGTCGTTCAACTAGCGGCGGCAGATTGGTATCAAGCCATTCCTGCAACATCGGGCGCAGCATAGCTTCCATTTTCTCATTGAGCAGACGCTTCTGCTCTTCGATAAGAGCCTGACTGAGACTGCCGAAAGATGCTGCAACCTGCTTTTCCGCTGCCTCTGAAATCAGAGACTTGTCCTGTACAGGAGCGGATACAGTTTGCGGAGCGTTTTCAAATGCTTTTTCAGACACAGGGGCAACCTCTTCTTTTGCGGCTGGCTGGGTCATGGACACGACCCGCTTTTCTGCAACCTGCATAAGAAGTGCCTCTGACATTTTTATGGCATCACTCTTAGGTTGTTCGGCCGCAGCGACAACAACCGGCGGCACCGGCGGATTGACCGTCGCAATACGCACATGAGCAACATTGCGCTCATGCATTTCAGCCCGTGTCAGTTCCGGCTTTTGTGATGGTGATGCCTGTTCCTGAATGCTGCCACGCAAGATCGCATCCAGCGTGAATGAAGGCGCAGGCTGAGTTTCAGCCGCTGTGGTTTCTGACGAAACAGCAGCATTATTAATTGGCGCTGTTTCTAAAGAAACAGCGTGGTTGTTTGCTTGTACTGTTTCCGAAGAAACAGCACGGGGAAACTGGGCAACCTCCCCGCGTTTTTCTTCTGCAGGCGGTTCCGAGGTTTTAATTGTTTCAGCGCGGTTTTCAGGCTGTGCTTTTGCAGCCGGAGCTGATGTCAGATCAGCTGTTGCCTGTTTTGTGACATCGCTGTCTTCAATAATTCTGCGAATGGAAGCCAGAATTTCTTCCATGGACGGTTCACGTGTTGCGCTGGAAGTCTGAGCCATATCGTGCAGCATCCTTTGGCTGTCGCTTATCTGCGGAAACGGCTTGTTTAGCCTTAAGTTTTCTCCGGCAGAATAATGCGTAAAATTCTTCAGTCTGAAAATTCAACGAATCTTAGCTCTAAAGTACAGAACCAATGCTGATTTGAGAATCCCTGCAGACCCCGCTGCGGCGTAAAACACAGATTTCTTAA
>NZ_ANNO01000379.1:0-2994 GCF_000409565.1 Pseudochrobactrum sp. AO18b | reverse complement strand
TGATGCGCCGCTTTTTAAAAGCTTGAATCTAATCCTGATTAGCGGCCGTCCGGCGTACGCAGACCGATCCACTTATCTTTCACAGCATCATAATGCTGTTCAGGCTTATATTCTGCAACCTGCAGACCGATCTGGCGTGCTGTAAGGCGGCCAACGGATGAAAGCACAGCATAGCTTGCCACAACAACATCGCGTTCAGCCTGAACCTGCTGGATCTGAACATCGACCAGATCATTCTGGGCGTTCAAAACATCAAGTGTTGTACGCTGACCAACATTGCGCTCCTCAATCACGCCGTCCAATGCGAGACGTGCTGCGGAGATACCGTCGCGATAGGCAGACAGGGATGCTTTTGCGGCTTCAAGCTGCGACCATGACGAGGCCACGGCAGCACGCACCTGATCCTGCACAACATCAATCTGAATACGCGCCTGACCAAGCTGTTCTTTAGATTTGCGAACAGTTGCAGATGTTTTGCCGCCCGAATAAATCGGAACAGTAACGCCAACGCCGATCGAAGCGGAATTGCCGTTACCAGCCATTGGCAGACCGGAATAAACCGATGAATGCGAAGCGGACGCCGTTACGCCGACAGTCGGCAGCAATGCACCTTCTTTAGCTTTCACATTATGACCGGCAGCATCCATGGCAAATTGCATTGCCTTAACACCAGGGTGACCGGCTTCAGCAATCGCATAGGCCTGAGCAATGCTCTTTGGCAGCGATTTACCGGCAGGCTTGGCGGCCTGCAATTTATCCGGCGCAGAGCCGGTTACCTGACGGTAGACTGCTTCTGCCGATTTAACATTGGCAAGAGCGGCGTTGAGCTGCGCAACAGCAGCAGAGCGCTGCGCATCGGCCTGCGCTACGTCAGTACGGGTGCCTTCACCAACATCCAGACGGGCTTTGGCTGCACGAACCTGCTCGTTCAATGCGGCCAGATTTTTCTGGCGCAGAGAAGCGATCTGGCGGTTCTGGTAAACATCCATATAGGCCTGAACGGCTTCGAACAGACGGTTCTGCTCGTCATTGCGAAGATTTTCGCGCTGGGCGTATACGTTACTTTCGGCCGCCGCCACGCTGTTTTTTGTTTGGAAACCATCGAACAGTGTCTGGTTCAGCTGAATGCCGACCTCGCCTGTTGTCGAATACATATCAGTCGTGCCGTTACGGCTGCGGCCATATTTATATGTGCCGCTCAGTGTCGGGCGGTAGCCTGATTTGGCAATTGCCACATCTTCATCAACTGCGCGCAGACCGGCGCGGGATGAATTGAGCGAAGCATTATTGTGATATGCTTTTTGCATTGCTCCGAACAGCGTTTCCGCCATGACAGGAGCCGGTGCGAGTACCGTGCTCGCTAATAGTGCAACAGCTAAAACCTGTTTGCGTAAATTGACCACGGTTTACCCCATACAATTCGAATCAAATTTCCCAAACTCATTCGGGCATTTGCTAATAACGGGTAAAAATCGGATTTTCCACCCATCAGCTTAATTCATTAATAAACAAATTGTTATTGTTGCCAAAACAACAATTTCTGGTCTGCCACAATTTTTACCCTTTTGTAAGCGGCGGGCTAAAAATAGTGGTTTTCAACGAGTGTGACAATATCAGGTTACACAGAGATTTTAAGCTTAAATATCGGTAATAAACAAAAAGCCTGCCGCGGAGATCCGTGACAGGCTTTCTGAAAAGAATTTATTGCGTATCAGAATACGAATTCGGCCGCATGACGGAAGCCCGGCAGCAGTTTCACCGCAGCATTAAATACGCCGCGACGGGATACGATACCGTCTTCTTTCACATAAATATGCGCAACGCCCATATTGCCCTGCCCTTCGATAGCAACCAGACGGCCGCCGTCTCTGAGTTGTGCCTGCAGAGCTTCAGGAACAAAATCAACTGCGCCTTCAATGATGATGACATCAAACGGCGCTTCTTTAGGGTAGCCGGCAGTCAGTTCACCGCTGACAACCACAACATTGTCGCAACCCAATGCCTGCAGTTTTTCCGAAGCTGTGGCAGCGAAATCCGCATTGCTTTCAAGAGCGATCACCGAGCTTGCAAGCTGCGACAGAACCGCTGCCAGATAGCCTGTGCCGCAACCGATATCGAGAACCACATCCTGCTTTTTCACCGATGCGAGCTGCACCAGACGGGCTGCCGGTGATGGTTCCATCAGATAGCGCGCGCCTTCCGGTGTTTCTGCCAGCAGCTGATCTTCATCAATATAGGCCAGCTCACGACGGTGCGCCGGTACAAATTCTTCACGCGGAACTGCCAGAAAAGCATCCAGAACAGCAAGATCCGTCACATCCGTCGTGCGGATCTGCGTATCAACCATATTAACACGAAGCTCGCGGAAATCGGCTGTCATAGCCCTAAACCTTTCCTGTGCGTTTGACGCACGTAATAATCTCAATCTCACATTGCAGCTTACCTGACCGCGGCAGCAATGCCTGATCGGGATTTAAAATTTGCTGCAACATTCTGCAATAAACACAGAAGCATTATACAGGCAGAAACCTGCACTTCCATGAAAATCATTTTCGCTGATTTGGCAAAAATACACCGCGCAGTCAATCAAAGACCGACATTCCTACCGCGCTCATAGTGCCGCATGGCTGATAAACCGCTCACATTTGTGTTTATCAGCGGCAAGATACAGAAATTTATCTTGTGAAATTACAGTGCGTCAGTGCTGCAAAGAGATAACCACTTTTTTGTTTTGGCACTTTTCACGAATATCCAGAACCGTCTCATAAGGCTGGCCGATACGGCTGGCAGCACAGACTGCCGGAAGATCAATCCCTTTTGCTTTTAGCTGGCTCAGCGCTGCATCCGGCAAAATACGTGCAGCTATCCGCACCAATGGTAGCGGAACATTCGTCTTCTTCCCGAGCTGACCTTCGGTATATTTTTCAATAACCAGTTTTGCCATTGCAAACCCTCTCATTTTCGCCTGCCATATCAGGCAGGCAATCAAGCAAG
>NZ_ANNO01000378.1:0-944 GCF_000409565.1 Pseudochrobactrum sp. AO18b | reverse complement strand
TGCTGAAAGAACGCGATCACCACAATCTTGATATTGTCGGCGCACCGGTACGTTTTGCACCGCCGGAAGGTAACTTGTCCTTCTGGCAAAGAATTGTCTGGCAAGGTGTCGATAAAGTAAACCGCAATGCTGAAAATCGCTCCATCAAAAAGCGCGATGAAGGCAAAGCCGGACAACTGAAACTTGCTACCGGCAGCTGGATGGGCAATCTCGATTTTTTCCGCTCATCTGGGTTGCGCTTTGACGCGGCTTTAGGTCAGGCCGGCGGCGAAGACTGGCAGCTATGGGCCGAGGCAAAAGCCCTTGGAGCCCAAACCGGTTGGACACCGCACGCCATTGCCTATGAAACCGTTCCCGCTTCACGCCTGAAACTGAGCTATTATTATCGCCGCAATCGCGACCATGCCAGAACTGTGCATCTGGAACGCATGAAAAACCAAAAAAACGGCACCTTATGGCGCACCTTCAAATCTGTTCTTTCGCGTGTTTATAAAGTGCTTGTCGGCAGCTTATTACTGCCCATCTATCGCGAAAGAGGCCTGCTAACGATTGCTGCGAATTTAGGCAGTCTGGTCGGTTTTATCGACGGAGCACGTGGCAAAAAATCCATGCATTATGTTGATATTGACGGCTACTGAAACCCCGTCGCACTGATCCGAAAAGTAAAAGCATTTATCTATGACAGTTCCAATCCTCGTCTACCACCACATTGCAGCTGTCGAAAGCAATGTCCCTTTTCGCAGCCTTTTTGTGCATCCAAAACGCTTTGCAAGTCAGATGTGCTGGCTGAAAAAACTCGGCTATCAGGGGCTCTCCGTGCGGGATGCCATGCCTTACATTAAGGGTGAGAAATCCGGAAAGGTTGCTGTCCTGACTTTTGATGACGGCTTCCTGAATGTGCTGGAAAATGCCGCACCGGTTCTGGCAGAATGCGGCTTCACCGC
>NZ_ANNO01000377.1:0-4864 GCF_000409565.1 Pseudochrobactrum sp. AO18b | reverse complement strand
CGACCCCCGTCACTCGCGCCACTTTCTCTTCTTTAAAATACAGTTCAGAGAAAGTGGCGCACCCCGCCAATTATCCTTTTCTATGATCTATATATTATAATGCTATATCCGCAGGAGCGGGGATTGCTGCCTGTTTTTCAATTTTGGCGGCAGGGCTGCTGAAGTGGTTTCGTCGGTTTCCGTGGGATGGTGGCGAATGCGATCAGGCTGATGAGCAGGAAGCTGACGGCGATGATTTCGATAATTGTCGGTGTTCCGCTGCCGTCCATCAGAATATAGGCAAATATCCCGGTGGTTGCGGACAGGAGTGCGGTGGTCAGGATGAATAATTCTGCGCTCACGCCAAGTGGTGCGTGCATTGGCATTTCCCATAAAAATAAATCAAAAAAATATCAGGTTTTAAAATACATTGATTCACCTGCAGGCTGATTGTGCATTTTGCATGATGTGCCGCATGAGGTGAGGGGCGACTCGCCTTGCGGCGTGAAACAGATTCTTTTTAGCCTGCAAATCAGAGCTGAATGATTTTTACGGAAATTTGTGTAATATAGTGATGTGATGACTGCTGGTGTCTGCGCAAAACGCGGGCGGCACGGAGTTGTTAACAGGATGGCTTTTATTAATCATATCCGTGTGAGCGCAGGGCAGTCATGTGCTTTAAAGGCTTGCGCAAACGGGTTGACTGCGGTAACCGTCCCCACACAAAGCACTGTATTCGCACGGCACGCCATTTGAAGCTGTTTGGGCGAGATTGATTGTAAGGTGCAATGTGTCACATGGCTGTAGCCGTCAAATGGCTTATGTAGTGCACAACTTTACATCTTGAAGCCGGAAATAGGGTAATGAACGAGCTTTTAAGTTCCTATCTGCCGATCGTCATTTTTATTGGCGTGGCAATGGTGATCGGAATTGCGTTGCTGGTAGCGCCGTTCCTGGTCGCGTACAGACAGCCGGATCCAGAAAAACTGTCCGCCTATGAGTGCGGATTTAACGCATTTGATGATGCGCGTATGAAATTCGACGTGCGTTTCTATCTGGTATCCATTCTTTTCATCATCTTCGACCTTGAAGTTGCATTCCTGTTCCCGTGGGCTGTGTCCTTCGGTGAAATTGGCATGTTCGGTTTCTGGTCCATGATGGTCTTCCTTGGTGTGCTCACCATCGGCTTCATTTATGAATGGAAGAAGGGAGCCCTCGAATGGGATTGACCTCTGGCCAAAACACTATGTCTTCTAATGCCAATATGGGTGGCGGGACGCTGATAGCTCCCCGCCCTAAGGGTATTATTGATCCGAATACCGGTAAGCTGATCGGTCAGGATGATGCGTTTTTCGGTGAGCTGAATAATGAACTGTCCGATAAGGGCTTCATTGTTACCTCTGCTGATGCATTGATTACATGGGCGCGCACCGGCTCGCTGATGTGGATGACTTTCGGCCTGGCCTGCTGTGCTGTGGAAATGATGCATATTTCCATGCCGCGCTATGATGCCGAGCGTTTCGGTATCGCGCCGCGTGCGTCTCCGCGTCAGTCCGACGTGATGATTGTTGCAGGTACGCTGACCAATAAAATGGCTCCTGCGCTGCGCAAGGTTTACGACCAGATGCCGGAGCCGCGTTATGTGATCTCCATGGGCTCCTGCGCGAATGGCGGTGGTTACTACCATTACTCCTATTCTGTTGTGCGTGGTTGTGACCGTGTTGTTCCGGTTGATATCTATGTGCCGGGCTGCCCTCCGACCGCTGAAGCGCTGCTCTACGGCATTCTGATGCTGCAGAAGAAGATTCGCCGCACCGGTACGATTGAGCGTTGATTGGGGGATATGATGATTCAAGAAGCTCTCAATGAACTCTCAGCCTATCTGTCCGAACGCCTTGAAGGCAAGATCGATGAAACATCACTGCGTTACGGTGAGCTGAGCATCACTGTGCCGGGCAGCCAGATTATTTCTGTGCTGACATTCCTGCGCGATGATGTGCAGTGCCAGTTCGTGAATTTCACCGATCTGAGCGGTGTGGACTATCCGGGCCGCGTCAATCGTTTTGATGTGGTCTATCAGCTGATGTCGCCGCGTCATAACCTGCGTATCCGCATTCGTGTCATCACCGATGAAGATACACCGGTGCCGTCAATCACCGGCGTTTATCCGGGTGCATTGTGGTACGAGCGTGAAGCTTACGACATGTACGGCATTCTGTTCTCCGGTCATCCGGATCTGCGCCGTCTGCTGACAGATTACGGTTTTGAAGGTCATCCGCTGCGTAAGGATTTCCCGCTGACCGGTTTTGTCGAAGTTCGTTATGATGATCAGGTCAAACGCGTTGTTTACGAGCCGGTTGAGCTGCGTCAGGAATTCCGTAATTTTGATTTCTTGTCCCCGTGGGAAGCAACAGATTATGTGCTTCCGGGTGATGAGAAAGCGAAGTCAAATTAATCTGTCACGTTAGCTGAAGGATTTAAAAATGTCTGATGGTGCTAAGTTGGAAGGTCGCTGCCTCTGTGGTTCAGTGCAGTTTTCGGCGAAGCCTGTGAATGACGAAATGGGCGCTTGCCACTGTTCAATGTGCCGCCGTTGGTCCGGCGGTGTGTTTCTCTGTGTGGATTGCGGAGACAGTCTTGAAATCACCAAAGGTGATGATCTCGGCTTTTACGGTTCATCCGCATGGGGTGAACGCGGTTTCTGCAAAGTCTGCGGCTCCACTCTGATGTGGCGCATGCAGGATGGTTCCCATAATGTTGTTTCCGTTCAGGCGTTTGAAGATCCTTCGCAATTCAGGTTTACAACAGAGATTTATATCGACTGTAAGCCTGATAGTTACGCTTTTGCCAATGATACGAGCAAAATGACGGAAGCAGAGTTTCTGGCAGCTTTTGCCTCTACACAGGATGCCGAGAATGGCTGAGACACAAGTAAGAAATTTTAATATCAACTTCGGCCCGCAGCATCCGGCGGCGCACGGCGTTCTGCGTCTGGTGCTTGAGCTCGATGGTGAAGTTGTGGCGCGTGTTGATCCGCATATCGGTCTGCTGCATCGCGGTACCGAAAAGCTGATGGAAGCCAAAACCTATCTGCAGGCTGTGCCTTATCTCGACCGCCTCGATTACGTGGCGCCGATGAATCAGGAACACGCTTATGCGTTGGCGGTTGAGCGCCTGCTCGGTATTGATGTGCCGAAGCGCGGTCAGCTGATCCGTGTACTTTACTCGGAAATCGGCCGTATTCTCAATCACCTGCTGAACGTAACCACACAGGCTATGGACGTTGGTGCACTGACACCGCCGCTCTGGGGCTTTGAAGAGCGTGAAAAGCTGATGGTGTTCTATGAGCGCGCTTGCGGCGCCCGTATGCACGCGGCCTATTTCCGTCCGGGCGGCGTTCATCAGGATCTGCCTGAGCAGCTGGTTCAGGATATTGCCAACTGGATTGATCCGTTCTTCAAGACGCTGAACAATCTGGACAATCTGATTACCGGCAACCGTATTTTCAAACAGCGTAACGTTGATATCGGCGTTGTGTCTCTGGATGATGCATGGGCATGGGGTTTCTCCGGTGTCATGGTGCGCGGTTCGGGTGCAGCATGGGATCTGCGTAAATCGCAGCCTTATGAATGCTATAATGAAATGGAATTCGACATTCCGATCGGTAAGAACGGCGACTGCTATGACCGCTATCTGATCCGTATGGAAGAAATGCGCCAGTCCGCTTCCATCATGCGCCAGTGCTGTGAATTGCTGCTCGGCAAAGAGCGCGTCGGCCCTGTGTCGAATATGGACAATAAGATTGTTCCGCCGAAACGCGGCGAAATGAAACGCTCGATGGAAGCTCTCATCCATCATTTCAAGCTTTACACTGAAGGTTACCATGTGCCGGAAGGCGAGGTATATGCCGCAGTGGAAGCACCGAAGGGTGAATTCGGTGTTTATCTGGTGTCTGACGGCACTAATAAACCGTATCGTTGCAAATTGCGTGCACCGGGTTTTGCTCATCTTCAGGCCATGGATTTCCTGTGTCGCGGTCATATGCTGGCCGACGTCTCCGCGATCCTTGGCTCGCTCGATATTGTGTTTGGTGAGGTAGACCGCTGATGTCCGTCCGTCGTCTCGCAGATGATTCCGTTCAGCCGGCCAGCTTTTCGTTTAATGCGGAAAATCAGGCCTGGGCTGAAAAGACAATTAAGAAATTCCCTGAAGGTCGCCAGCAGTCTGCGGTTATTCCGCTGCTGATGCGTGCGCAGGAACAGGATGGCTGGGTCACCAAGGCGTCGATTGAGCATGTTGCAGCTATGCTGGAAATGCCGCTGATCCGCGTTCTGGAAGTGGCAACATTCTATACCCAGTTCCAGCTCAAGCCGGTTGGTACACGCGCCCATATTCAGGTTTGCGGCACAACACCATGCGCATTGCGCGGTGCTGAAGAGCTGATGAAAGTGTGCAAGCACAAAATTCATCATGATCCGCTGACACCAAATGCTTCGGGCACGCTGTCTTGGGAAGAAGTTGAATGTCAGGGTGCTTGCGTCAATGCGCCGATGGTCATGATCTTCAAAGACGCTTATGAAGACCTGACACCTGAACGCCTTGAAGAAATCATTGATGCTTTTGAGGCAGGCAAGGGCGATACCATCAAGCCGGGTCCGCAGATCGATCGTGATTTCTCTGCGCCGATTGGTGGCTTGACATCTTTGACTGATGGCAATCCGAAAGCGGAGGGCTGATTGATGCTGGCTGATAAAGATCGCATCTTTACAAATATTTATGGCCTGAAAGACAAGTCGCTTAAAGGCGCTATGTCCCGTGGCCACTGGGACAATACCAAAGGTTTTGTCGAAAAAGGCCGTGACTGGATCATCAATGAGATGAAGGC
>NZ_ANNO01000376.1:0-1185 GCF_000409565.1 Pseudochrobactrum sp. AO18b | reverse complement strand
GGCGTCCGGCCTTCGCGGTCGTGGCGGCGCGGGCTTCCCGACCGGCATGAAATGGTCCTTCATGCCGAAGGAAAGCGACGGTCGTCCGCATTACCTCGTCGTCAATGCCGACGAATCGGAGCCGGGCACCTGTAAAGACCGTGATATCATGCGCCATGATCCGCATACGCTGATCGAAGGCTGCGTGATTGCCGGTTGCGCAATGGGCGCACATACAGCTTACATCTATATCCGCGGTGAATTCATGCGTGAGCGTGAAGCCCTGCAGGCAGCAATTGATGAATGCTACGCAGCCGGTCTGCTTGGCAAAAACAACAAGTGCGGCTGGGATATGGACGTGTTCGTTTCCCACGGTGCGGGCGCTTATATCTGCGGTGAAGAAACTGCTCTTTTGGAAAGCCTTGAAGGCAAAAAAGGCCAGCCACGCCTTAAACCTCCGTTCCCAGCGAATATGGGTCTTTATGGCTGCCCGACCACTGTGAACAACGTGGAATCCATTGCTGTTGCTCCGACAATCTTACGTCGCGGCGGTGCATGGTTCTCTTCTATCGGCCGTCCGAACAATGTCGGTACCAAGCTGTTCCAGATTTCCGGTCATGTGAACACACCATGCACTGTTGAAGAAGCACTTGGTATTCCGTTCCGCGAACTGATTGAAAAACATGCCGGCGGTATCCGCGGCGGTTGGGACAATCTGCTGGCAGTTATTCCGGGTGGTGCATCCTGTCCTGTGGTTACCGCAGAAAATATGATGGACGCCATCATGGATTTCGACGGTATGCGCGATGTTAAGTCGTCTTTCGGTACCGGCGGTCTTATCGTTATGGATAAGTCAACCGACATTATCAAAGCGATTGCCCGTCTGTCGGCCTTCTTCAAGCACGAAAGCTGCGGTCAGTGCACGCCTTGCCGTGAAGGTACAGGCTGGATGTGGCGCGTTATGGAGCGCATGGTTACCGGTAACGCGCAGAAGCGCGAAATCGACATGCTGTTCGACGTGACCAAGCAGATTGAAGGTCATACGATTTGTGCGCTTGGTGATGCGGCTGCATGGCCAATTCAGGGTCTGATCCGCAATTTCCGTCCGGAAATTGAAAAGCGTATTGATGATTATACCCGCAATGCTGTTCAGAGCCGTAATATCCGGCTCGAGGCTGCGGAATAAGCTTCAGGGCAGGCCGGTTG
>NZ_ANNO01000375.1:0-12916 GCF_000409565.1 Pseudochrobactrum sp. AO18b | reverse complement strand
GGGGGGGGGTTTAAAAGAATGCGGCAAGTGCCGCAGGTTTGGACAAGCGATGGCAAAGATCAAAGTTGACGGTAACGAGATCGAAGTACCCGATCACTACACGCTTCTTCAGGCAGCCGAAGAGGCTGGCGCTACCGTGCCGCGTTTCTGTTTCCACGAACGCCTCTCCATTGCCGGCAATTGCCGCATGTGCCTGGTTGAAGTTAAAGGCGGACCGCCGAAGCCGGCTGCATCCTGCGCTATGGGCGTACGCGATCTGCGTCCGGGTCCGAACGGCGAAACACCTGAAATCTTCACCAACACACCTATGGTCAAAAAGGCCCGTGAAGGTGTGATGGAATTCCTGCTCATCAACCACCCGCTGGATTGCCCGATTTGCGATCAGGCCGGTGAGTGCGATCTGCAGGATCAGGCGATGGCTTTCGGTACCGATGGTTCGCGTTACCGCGAAAACAAACGTGCTGTTGAAAACAAATATATCGGCCCTCTGGTCAAAACGATCATGACACGCTGCATTCACTGCACGCGCTGCGTTCGTTTCACCACGGAAGTTGCCGGTATTTCCGAGCTCGGCCTCACAGGTCGCGGTGAGGATGCTGAAATCACCACCTATCTCGAACGCGCAATGACCTCTGAACTTCAGGGCAATGTGATTGATCTGTGCCCGGTCGGCGCGCTGACATCCAAGCCTTACGAGTTTCAGGCACGTCCTTGGGAGCTGAACAAGACCGAGTCTATCGACGTGATGGATGCTCTTGGTTCAAATATCCGCGTTGATACCCGTGGTCGTGAAGTGATGCGTATTATGCCGCGTCTGAACGAACAGGTGAACGAAGAGTGGATTTCCGACAAGACCCGTTTCATCTGGGATGGTCTGCGCACCCAGCGCCTTGACCGCCCTTATGTTCGCGTCAATGGTCGTCTGCAGGCTGCAAGCTGGTCTGAAGCATTCGCTGCGGTTAAAGCTGCTGTTGCCAAGACTTCCGCAGCCAAAATCGGCGCGATTGCCGGTGATCTGGCCAATGTGGAAGAACTCTACGCATTGAAGAGCCTGATGACCAAACTCGGTTCCGTCAATATTGACGCCCGTCAGGATGGTGTTGCGCTCGATCCTAAATTCGGCCGTGCTTCTTACATCTTCAATCCGACGATTGAAGGTATTGAACAGGCTGATGCGATTCTGATCGTGGGTTCCAACCCGCGTTTTGAAGCTTCGGTGCTGAATGCACGTATTCTGAAGCGTCAGCGTCAGGGTGGTCTGCAGATTGGTCTGATCGGTGAACAGGCAGACCTGCGTTATGCTTATAACTATCTCGGCGCTGGTTCTGATACGCTGGCTCAGGTAGCAAGCGGCAAAGACAAGTTCTTTGATGTTCTGAAAAATGCACAGCGTCCGCTGATCCTGATTGGTCAGGGTGCACTGACCGGTGAAACCGGTGAGGCTGTACTGGCTCAGGCTGCTGCTTTGGCGAATGCCGTTGGCGCAGTGAGTGAAGAGTGGAACGGTTTTGCAGTTCTGCACACTGCTGCTGCCCGCGTCGGCGCACTTGATCTCGGCTTCGTGCCGGGTGAGGGCGGTGCTAATGCTGCTGACATGGTTGGCCAGATGGATGTGCTGTTCCTTGCCGGTGCAGATGAACTTGATCTGTCCAACAAGGGTTCGAGCTTCGTTGTTTATATCGGTACCCATGGTGATGCCGGTGCACATGCTGCTGATGTGATCCTGCCAGGTTCCACCTATACAGAAAAATCCGGTACCTATGTAAACACTGAAGGCCGCGTTCAGCTGGCAAACCGTGCCGGTTTTGCTCCGGGTGAAGCCAAGGAAGACTGGGCAATTCTGCGTGCATTGTCTGATATTCTGGGTGCGAAATTGCCGTTTGACAGTCTGGCTCAGCTGCGTGCAGCGCTTTATGCAGACTACCCACATATGGCTCAGATTGACGCAGTGGCTGCCGGTCAGGTTGCGGATATCGCAGCTCTCGGTGCAAAAGCAGCTGCGATAAAGGGCGTTGCATTTGCTTCGCCTGTCACAGATTTCTATCTGACAAACCCGATTGCCCGCGCTTCAGCTGTGATGGCTGAATGTTCCGCGCTGGCAAAGGGTGGCTTCCAGCAGGCAGCCGAATAAGCATTGATGCATACAGCTCCTTAAGCTTTCGGGTTTAAGGAGCTGATATTGCTAAATAATAAGGTTTACAGCTTGCCCTTGCGTGGAACTAAAAACCACGCAGTGCTGTAAGAGAGAGACGGGAAAATGGACGGTATTTTTGCAGCTTACGTCTTACCGGCGCTGATCATAGCGCTGAAGTCAGTCGTTCTGCTCGTCGTATTGCTGATTGTTGTAGCCTATCTGCTTTATGCAGATCGTAAGATCTGGGCTGCGGTACAGTTGCGTCGGGGACCAAACGTTGTCGGCCCTTGGGGACTGTTTCAGGCTTTTGCGGATCTTTTGAAATTCGTATTCAAAGAGCCGATCATCCCATCGGGTGCCAACAAAGCCGTGTTCCTGCTGGCGCCATTTATTTCGGCACTGCTGGCACTGGCAACATGGGCAGTTATTCCGGTCAGTGAAGGCTGGGCAATTGCCAATATCAATGTCGGTATCCTTTATATTCTCGCTATATCTTCACTTGAAGTTTATGGCGTGATTATGGGCGGCTGGGCTTCAAACTCGAAATATCCGTTTCTCGGCGCACTGCGCTCCGCAGCGCAGATGGTTTCCTATGAAGTTTCGATCGGCTTTGTGATTGTAACAGTGTTGCTGGTTGCCGGCTCCCTGAACCTGACCGACATCGTAATGTCTCAGTCCACAGGTCTTGGTACTTCGCTGGGTCTGCCGAATTCGTTCCTCGACTGGAACTGGCTCGTGCTTTTCCCGATGTTCGTGATCTTCTTTATCTCGGCACTGGCGGAAACCAACCGTCCTCCGTTCGATCTGGTTGAGGCGGAATCCGAACTTGTTGCCGGTCATATGATCGAATACTCGTCGACACCGTTCCTGCTGTTCTTCCTCGGTGAATATGTTGCCATCACTCTGATGTGCGCATTGATGACCATTCTGTTCCTTGGCGGCTGGCTGCCAATCGTGGATGTATGGTTCCTCGCATGGGTGCCGGGCATTGTCTGGTTCATGCTGAAGCTCTGCATGTGCTTCTTCATGTTCGCGATGGTGAAGGCATTCGTACCGCGTTACCGTTATGACCAGCTGATGCGTCTGGGCTGGAAAGTATTCCTGCCGATCTCGCTGTTCATGGTTGTGGCGACCGCTGCATTCCTCAAATTTACCGGCCTCGTAGGTTAAGGAGACATCACATGGCTTCTATCGCTCAAGCCGCTAAATCACTGCTTCTGAAAGAATTCGTCGGAGCATTCTTTCTCTCCATGCGTCAGTTCTTTGCGCCTAAGGCAACATTGAACTACCCGCATGAAAAAGGTCCTGTTTCACCGCGCTTCCGCGGTGAACATGCCCTGCGCCGTTATCCGAATGGAGAAGAACGCTGCATCGCCTGTAAGCTATGCGAAGCGATCTGCCCGGCACAGGCAATTACAATTGAAGCCGGTCCGCGCCGCAATGACGGAACCCGCCGCACCGTGCGTTATGACATTGATATGGTCAAATGCATTTATTGCGGTTTCTGTCAGGAAGCCTGTCCGGTTGATGCGATTGTTGAAGGGCCGAATTTCGAATTCGCCACGGAAACCCGCGAAGAGCTTTACTATGATAAAGAAAAGCTGCTCGCCAATGGTGACCGTTGGGAACGTGAAATTGCGCGCAATATCGCGATGGACTCACCTTATCGCTAAGATGGGTTAAGCCCATCGGATCGCTAAGATGAGTTCCTCTGTCCGGAAAGGGCAGGGCTGAAGCGCATCCCGAAAAGTGCGAAGCGGTTTTCGGATAAGATGCGCGTCGGAAAACAAAAAGATAGAGCATTTCCTGCGGTTCAATTTAAACCGGAAATGCTCTGAATATTTAAGTTGGTGCAATAGTCGGAGCTTTTTGGTGCTCATGGCTGTTGTGCTTGAAGTTTTGCCTCATGTCGCGGTTTTTGGCTGTGGGATATGAGGTGGTAGGACAGGCAAGTTGCCTTGCCAAGTTAAAGGATATTGGGGAACCCCATGCTGACAGGTATAGCGGCGGCGTTTTTCTATTTATTCGCCTTCATCATGATTGCGAGTGCGCTGATGGTTATCACCGCACGCAATCCCGTTCACTCGGTCTTGTTTCTGATTTTGGCTTTCTTCAACGCAGCGGCTTTGTTCCTGCTGACGGGCGCTGAATTCCTGGCAATGATCCTTGTGGTTGTTTATGTCGGTGCTGTGGCGGTTCTCTTCCTCTTCGTCGTCATGATGCTGGATGTGGATTTTGCTGAGCTCAAACAGGGCGCGCTTAAACATGCGCCGGTTGGTGCTCTGGTCGGTGTGGTTCTGCTGGCAGAATTGATTTTGGCTTTCTCCGCCTCGATCTTCTCGCCGAAAATTGCAGCAAATGCCGCTTACCCGATCCCTGATGTGGCGACACGCCAGAATACACAGGCGCTTGGCGACATTCTCTATACGGATTTCGTTTTCTACTTCCAGATTGCCGGCCTGATCCTGCTGGTGGCGATGATCGGCGCGATTGTGCTGACCCTGCGTCATAAAGAAGGCGTCAAACGTCAGTCGATCCCTGCGCAGGTTGCCCGTACACCGGAAACTGCGATCGAGATCAAAAAAGTCGAAACAGGCAAGGGTATTTAACAGGAGCCTCATGATGGTAGTCGGTATCGAACATTATCTGACCGTGTCGGCGATCCTGTTTACGCTTGGCGTTTTCGGGGTTTTCCTCAACCGTAAGAATGTGATCGTCATTTTGATGTCGGTCGAACTTATTCTTCTCTCGGTCAATCTGAACTTTATTGCGTTCTCCGCAACGCTCGGCGATCTGGTCGGGCAGGTTTTCGCACTCTTCGTCCTGACTGTTGCAGCTGCTGAAGCGGCAATCGGTCTTGCTATTCTTGTCGTGTTCTTCCGTAACCGTGGCTCGATCGCGGTGGAAGATGTCAATGTCATGAAAGGTTGACGGGCAGATGCTCTACTACGCGATCGTCTTCCTTCCGCTGCTTGGTTTTCTTATTGCCGGTCTGTTCGGCAATAAGATCGGTGCCAAAGCCAGCGAATATATCACTTCCGGCTTCCTCGTGATTGCGGCTGCGCTGTCATGGGTTGCGTTCTTTACTGTTGCAATGGGCTCGTCCGAGCCTGTCCGTGTGCCGGTTCTCCACTGGCTGACTTCCGGTACCCTGTCTTTTGACTGGGCGATCCGTGTGGATACACTGACCGCGATTATGCTTGTTGTTATCAACAGCGTATCGGCGCTCGTGCACATCTACTCGATCGGCTACATGCATCACGATCCGCACCGTCCGCGTTTCTTTGCTTACCTGTCGCTGTTTACCTTTGCGATGCTGATGCTGGTAACTTCTGACAATCTGGTTCAGATGTTCTTCGGCTGGGAAGGCGTGGGTCTTGCATCCTACCTGCTGATCGGCTTCTGGTATAAGAAACCTTCGGCCAATGCGGCTGCGATGAAAGCTTTCGTGGTCAACCGCGTTGGTGACTTTGGCTTCCTGCTCGGTATTTTCGGTATCTTCGTTCTGTTCGGCGCCGTGGATTATGCCACGATCTTCTCGACAGCTCAGAATTATGCTGCCGGTGAAAATGCATCGCAGGTTGTGCTGAGCTTCCTCGGTTTTGAACTCGACAAACAAGGCGCTCTGACCGTTGTTGCATTGCTGCTCTTCATGGGCGCGATGGGTAAATCGGCTCAGTTCCTGCTGCACACATGGTTGCCTGATGCGATGGAAGGCCCGACACCTGTGTCGGCTCTGATCCACGCGGCGACAATGGTAACCGCAGGTGTGTTCATGGTTGCGCGCATGTCGCCGATCTTTGAACAGTCTGAAACAGCTCTGCTGGTTGTAACCATTATCGGTGCGATCACTGCATTTTTTGCCGCGACCGTTGGTCTGGTACAGAACGACATCAAGCGCGTGATTGCTTATTCGACCTGTTCGCAGCTCGGTTATATGTTCGTGGCACTCGGCGTCGGCGCTTACGGCGCTGCCGTATTCCACCTGTTCACACATGCTTTCTTTAAAGCTCTGCTGTTCTTGGGCGCCGGTTCGGTGATCCATGCGGTATCAGACGAGCAGGATATGCGTCGTATGGGTGGTCTGCGTAAGCTGATCCCGACCACTTACTGGATGATGATCATCGGTACTGTTGCGCTAACTGGTCTTGGTATTCCGGGCACTGTTATCGGTACTGCCGGCTTCTTCTCCAAAGATGCGATTATTGAATCTGCATTTGCTTCGCACTCAGCTGCGTCAGGCTTTGCCTTCACGCTGCTGGTGATCGCTGCTGCATTCACATCTTTCTACTCATGGCGTCTGATTTTCATGACTTTCCACGGTAAGCCACGCGCCACCGCTGAAGTTATGCATCACGTTCATGATTCACCTCCGGTGATGCTGGTTCCGCTGTTCGTTCTCGCAGTTGGTGCACTTTTCGCAGGCTTCTTCTTCGTCGGTTACTTCTTCGGCGATCATTATGATGCTTTCTGGAAGGGCGCTCTGTTCACCGGTGCGGATAACCATATTCTGCATGACTTCCACGGTGTGCCGACTTGGGTTAAATTCTCGCCGTTCATTGCAATGGTGCTGGGTTTCATCTTTGCATGGGCTTTCTATATCCGCTCGCCGGAAACACCGAAGGCAATTGCAGCCCGTCATCCTGGCCTGTACCAGTTCCTGCTGAACAAGTGGTACTTCGACGAACTCTATGATTTCCTGTTCGTCCGCCCGAGCATGGCTCTTGGCCGCTTCCTCTGGAAAATCGGCGATACCAAGATCATCGACGGCATGGGTCCGAATGGTGTGGCGGCTCGTGTAGTCGGCATTACCAACCGCGTTGTTAAGCTGCAGAGCGGTTACCTTTATCACTACGCATTCGCGATGCTTATCGGTGTCGCCGCGCTCGTCACCTGGATGATGATCGGGAGCTCTTTCTGATGACCGACTGGCCAATTCTCTCAACGGTCACGTTTCTGCCGCTCGTAGGTGCGTTCTTGATCCTCTTGATCAAGGACGACAGCGAGGCAGCGCGCCGCAATATCCGTAATGTTGCATTTCTGACCACAATCTTTGTTTTTGCATTGTCTCTGGTGATCTGGGCAGGCTTTGATAATTCAAATGCCGGTTTCCAGATGGTTGAGAAACATGCATGGTTCGGTGAAGGTATCAGCTATCACATGGGCGTGGACGGTATTTCCATGCTGTTTGTGGTTCTGACCGCATTCCTGATGCCGTTCTGTATTCTGGCGAGCTGGAAGTCCGTGGACTTCCGCGTCAAGGAATATATGGTGGCGTTTCTGATCCTTGAAACGCTCGTTATCGGTGTGTTCTGCGCACTGGATATGTTCCTGTTCTACGTTTTCTTTGAAGCAAGCCTTATTCCGATGTTCATTATCATCGGTGTATGGGGTGGTCAGCGCCGCGTTTACGCCAGCCTGAAATTCTTCCTCTATACGCTGCTGGGCTCGGTGCTGATGCTCATTGCTATGATGGCAATGTATTTCACCGCCGGTACAATGGATATTCCGACCCTTCTGGCTTACGACTTCCCGGCATCAATGCAGACATGGTTGTGGCTGGCCTTCTTCGCTTCTTTCGCGGTGAAGATGCCGATGTGGCCGGTTCATACATGGTTGCCTGATGCGCACGTTGAAGCGCCGACAGCCGGTTCGGTTATTCTGGCCGGTATTCTCCTGAAACTCGGTGGCTACGGCTTCCTGCGTTTCTCGCTGCCAATGTTCCCGCTGGCTTCCGCAGACTTTGCACCATTCGTATTCTGGCTCTCGGTTATCGCCATTGTTTACACCTCTCTGGTGGCTCTGGTTCAGACCGATATCAAAAAGCTGATCGCCTATTCGTCCGTTGCCCATATGGGTTATGTGACCATGGGTATCTTTGCTGCCAATGCGCAGGGTGTGCAGGGTGCATTGTTCCAGATGCTGTCGCACGGTATCATTTCCGGCGGTCTGTTCCTTTGCGTTGGCGTGGTTTACGACCGTATGCATACACGTGATATCTCGGCCTATGGTGGTCTGGTCAACAACATGCCGAAATATGCGGTTGTGTTCCTGATCCTCACCATGGCCAATGTTGGTCTGCCAGGGACTTCCGGCTTTATCGGTGAATTCCTGACACTGTTCGGTGTATTCCAGGCCAATACATGGATTGCTGTGATTGCAACAACCGGTGTTATCCTGTCGGCTGCCTATGCGCTCTACCTCTATCGCCGCGTCATTTTCGGTGCGCTTGATAAAGAAAGCCTGAAAGCGCTGCTGGATCTGTCTCCGCGTGAGAAAGCAATCCTGTATCCGCTCGTCATTCTGACGATCTTCTTCGGTGTCTATCCGGTTCCGGTCTTTGATGCGACTGCGAGTGCCGTTGACGCTCTGGTCACCAACTACAATGCGGCTGTGGCAAGTGTTGCCATGCCTGTTGCAAATTAAGACGAAGGCATCGAGCGATGTACACCGATCTGATTGCCCACCTTACTCTCGCTGCACCGGAGGTGCTGCTCGCAGTTGGCGCCCTGGTGCTGCTGATGGTGGGTGTATTTTCCGGCGACCGTGCCAACACCATTGTTACGGGTCTTTCTGTAGCATTGCTGCTTGGTGCGCTCGCACTCGTGCTGGTTTTCCCTGCTGACGGCGCTGCTTTCGGCTCGGCATTTATCAGCGACAGCTTCACCCGTTTCATGAAAGTGCTGACACTGATCGGTTCGGTCGTCACGCTGATCATGTCGGTCGGCTTTGCCAAAGACCAGAAATTCAACAAGTTTGAGTTTCCGGTTCTGGTTGTGCTGTCGACTGTCGGTATGCTGTTGATGGTATCCGCCAACAATATGCTGGCTCTCTATCTCGGCCTCGAAATGTCGTCTCTGGCACTCTATGTGCTGGCCGCTTTCAACCGCGACAGTGTGCGCTCCACAGAAGCCGGTCTGAAATATTTCGTTCTCGGCGCTCTGTCTTCGGGCATGCTGCTCTACGGTATTTCTCTGGTCTATGGTTATACCGGCACAATCAACTTTGCTGATATTGCTGCTGCCGTTACCGGCGGAGCCGAGGGGACTACAAGACAGCTGGGGCTGGTCTTTGGTCTGGTCTTCATCATGGCCGGTCTGGCATTCAAAATCTCCGCTGTTCCGTTCCATATGTGGACACCGGATGTTTATGAAGGTGCGCCAACCCCTGTAACCGCTTTCTTTGCTGCGGCTCCGAAAATGGCTGCTATTGCATTGCTGGTACGCGTGACCATGGGTGCCTTTGCACCGCTGACCGCTGACTGGCAGCAGATTATCGTTTTCGTGGCTCTGGCTTCGATGATCCTCGGTGCTTTCGCTGCGATCGGTCAGAAAAACATCAAACGCCTGATGGCCTATTCTTCCATCAGCCATGTTGGTTATGCTCTGGTTGGTCTTGCTGCCGGTACTGTAGACGGTGTGCGCGGCGTTGCTATTTACATGCTGATCTATCTGGTGATGACACTGGGTACATTCGCATTCATTCTGGCAATGCGTAACAAGAGCGGCACTGTTGAAGAGATCAATGATCTGGCAGGCCTGTCCCGCACCAATCCGGTGATGGCGACAATCATGACCATCTTCATGTTCTCGCTTGCAGGTATTCCTCCGCTGGCCGGTTTCTTCGGTAAGTGGTACACATTCCTTGCAGCAGTTCAGGCTGGTCTGGTGCCGCTGGCGGTTATCGGTATCGTGGCTTCCGTTGTTGGTGCCTTCTACTATCTGCGCGTTATCAAAATCATGTGGTTTGATGAGCCTGCAGGCGGTCTTGAAGCACCCGCCGGTGAGCTGAAACTGGTGATGGGCGTATCCGCAGCTTTCGTTCTGCTCTATGCGCTGATCGCTTCGCCGATCATGATATGGGCGACAAATGCTGCCAAAGCATTTTTCTGATACGATCTGAATAAGCATGTTATAAACGCCCGGTTTATGCCGGGCGTTTCTTTTTGTAAGGTGCATGATGAGTTTTGTTCTGAGTGAAAAAACAATTGCTGCCGGTTACGGGCTAAAGGAATTCGAATATATCGGCTCAACCAATGCCGAGGCTTTGACCGAAGCACAGACAGGGGCGGAAAGTGCTGTCTGGTATGTGACAAAGGATCAGCGCTCCGGTCGCGGTCGTCGTGGACGCGAATGGTCAACACAGACCGGTAATCTCGCTGCAACCTTGCTGCTTATTCATGATTATCCGCTGGAACTGGCTGCCACACTGAGCTTCGTCGCCGGTCTTTCACTGGTTGAAGCCGTTGAGCAATTGCTGCCGGAGACAGAGACACGGTTTCAGCTGAAATGGCCGAATGATGTGCTGGCTGATGGCGCGAAACTATCGGGTATCCTGCTGGAATCCGCTTTGCTGAAAGACGGTCGCAAGGCACTGGTTATCGGCATTGGTGTGAATGTCCTGCATATACCAGAGGGCGTGCCCTATGCCGTGAGCAGCCTGAAAGACAATGGCTATTCACAAGGTGCCGAACAGCTTTTGCAGGCGTTGGCAGAACGCTTTGCTGTGAACTTTGCTTTGTGGAATGACGGGCAGGGGCTGGAAACTATCCGCACCCATTGGTTGCGCCACGCAGCAAGGCTTGGTGAAGTCATTCGGGTGCAGAGCGGTGGCGAGACATTGGAAGGTATCTTCTCCTCGATCGATCCACAGGGGCATCTGGTTCTGACACTGCCGCAGGGGCGAAAACAGACGATCTCAGCCGGTGAGGTTTTCTTTGGTGCTGAAACACGCTAAAGCATTCTGTAATGAAGTGCAGGCTGTGAACTGCTAAAAGGCCGGTATTGCTATAATTGTTAAGTTGAAGTGCAAAACTTCAGTTTTCTTTTTGTAAGTTGAGAATTTTTGAGAACTATTCTTGCTTCAAATCACTTTAGCGGTCATGAAATTAGAGCGCTTCCAGTTATGACTGAATCGTTGGAACCGCTCTAATTCTTTGTTTTACGCATTATCCGGCGCAAAACCGGTACCCACTTTTGCTGGAAATGCTTTAATATGTTGAATTTGCATTGTCATGCCTGTGCGCATCCGGCTCTGTCTTTAAAAGAGCATGGAAAACGCCACATGATAATGTGTCGGAAGTAATATTTATTGAGGAGGGGGAATGCCCCAGTCCCGTTTGGATGATGTGCAAAACGATAGCGCTGTGAATGGCAAAGCGGAACTGGTGTTCCTGCCATTGGGCGGCGTAGGCGAAATCGGTATGAACCTCGCAATGTATGGCTACGGGCCGGAACATGCGCGTGAATGGATCATTATCGATATGGGCGTGAGTTTTGCAGGTCCTGAATTGCCGGGGGCTGACCTGATCCTGCCGGATATCCGCTATCTGGAAGCCGAGCGTAATAATATCCGCGGCATTATCATTACCCACGCGCACGAAGATCATTATGGCTCGCTGCTGGATCTCTGGCCGCGTTTGCGCCTGCCGGTCTATGCAACTCCGTTTACCGCCGGATTGCTCGAAGCCAAGCGTCAGGCCGAATATAATGCGCCGGAAATTCCGGTGACTGTGTTCCGCGCCGGTGAAAGCTTTGAAGTCGGCGCATTCAAGATTGAAGCGCTGGCCGTTACGCACTCCATTCCTGAGCCGGTATCGCTGGCGATTACCACGCCGCTTGGCCGTGTGATCCATACGGGCGACTGGAAGATCGATCCGGAGCCGTCGCTCGGGCCTGTGCTCGACGAAACCCGCTTTGAACAGCTGGGTAATGAAGGCGTACTGGCGCTGGTCTGCGACAGTACCAATGCGATGCGCGAAGGTGAATCGCCATCCGAGCGTCAGGTATCGGAAAGTCTGCGTGAGCTGATCGAAAATGCCAAAGGCCGTGTGGCAATCACCACATTTTCTTCCAATGTCGGCCGTATTCGCTCGATTGCCGAGGCTGCGCGTGATGCCGGTCGTCAGGTGCTGGTGGTTGGCCGTTCAATGAAGCGTTGTATCTCGGTGGCTACCGAGCTCGGCTATATGGAAGGTCTGCCGGAATTCCTCTCAGAGGAAGACTATGGTTATGTCCCGCGTGAAAATGTGGTGATGGTGCTGACGGGTAGTCAGGGTGAACCACGCGCTGCGCTTGCCAAACTGGCACGCGATGAAATGCGCTCACTGGCTTTGACCGCCGGTGATACAGTGATTTTCTCATCCCGTACTATTCCGGGTAATGAAAAATCAATCATTGAAATCAAAAACATGCTGATCGAGCAGGGCATCAAGATTATTTCGGATGATGATGCGCTTGTGCATGTTTCCGGCCATCCGCGCCGCAATGAGTTGAAGCGCATGTATGCATGGGTACGCCCGCAAATTCTGGTGCCTGTGCATGGTGAAGCCGCGCATCTGGTTGCGCAGGGCACATTGGGCATACAGGCCGGTATTCCGGATGTGGCACAGGTGCGTAACGGTGATGTGCTGCGTTTGGCTCCGGGACCTGCAAAGATTATTGATGAAGCACCTTACGGCCGCATCTATAAAGATGGTCGCCTGATCGGTGATGAAGATGAAATGGGCATCACCGAGCGTCGGAAGCTGGCTTATGTCGGTCATGTGGCGGTGTCCATTCTTCTCGATAATCAGCATAAAATCTATGATGAGCCGGAGGTTGTGGCCTTTGGTTTGCCGGAAGAAGACAGTCAGCGTAATCTGATTGAAGACTTGCTCTATGATGCAGTCGTCAGCGCTGTTGACAGTATTCCGCGTGCGCGTCGCAAGGATATCGAGCTGGTGCGTGAAGCTGCGCGGCGTGCAGTGCGTGCTGCGGCCAATGATGTCTGGGGTAAAAAGCC
>NZ_ANNO01000374.1:0-14012 GCF_000409565.1 Pseudochrobactrum sp. AO18b | reverse complement strand
GGGGGGGTTTTTATTTAGGAAACAGGAATGTTACTGTAAAGCGTGCGCCCCAGTCAGGGCCGTTATCGGGTTTGCTGGCATAATATTGGCCGGTAACACCAAGGCTGACATGTTGCTTGCCGAAGGTGAAGACTTTGGAAATGCCGAGGTCAACCGGTATTGTCCATTGCTCATTCGTCCAGTCATAGGTCATCTCGCTATTGAGCGATAAGCCGACCGTATTGGGAAAAGTATAGCTGATAAAAGGCTGGATCAGACTGGCACTGACATTCTGCCGGTCGCTTTCTCCGGCAAAAGACCAGATATGATTGGTCAGCATGCCCATCGTCCAGCCGTGCATTTGTTTGAGCGCAACGGCTGTCGGGCCTGCACCCCATTTCTGATTGCCAAGCATGGCGTTGGTGGCGGTTGGCCACAGAAAGGCCGGTCCCACACCCCAGATGATGCCATCTGTTTTCTGAACCGGAGACAGGAAAAAGCTCTGTACCGTGTCGCCCAGTCCGAATTTCGCTCCGATATCCGGCGCATGGGAGCTTTGCTGAATGATTGGCACAATGGTGCGCACGATCAAATTCCAGTCGGCATTGAGGGAAAAGGGAATAACCGGCTGAATATTGGTGGTAAAACGACCGGCATTATTGGCGCCGGTGCAACAGGTATAAGTGTTTTGAATAGGCACGCTTATAAGACTGGAAACCGGATTGGCCAGTTTCTTTGCCAGTTGTTGTGCGTCGGATTCTTGCGCTTGGACAGCAGGAATAAAACTGACAATGCTGCATAATATGAATGTTATAATGTAGAGAAATATATTGCGTACCATCGGCTAATGACCTGATATTATTTTAAATAATAAGCAGGTTAAGCGCATCATCAGAAATTTGAAGCTGGCATTTTTATGCGTATCATTGTGGGGAACTGCGTAATGCTGTCACTTGCCGCTGCTGTTTTGCTGCTCTATGCTGCGGCTAATAATGATGCATAGTCCTTTAAGAGAATTATGCGGGGAGGAAGAATATGTCTGTTATGTCCGGAATGGCGATCTATTTTATCATCTGGTGGACAAGTCTGTTTGCCATGCTGCCTTTCGGTCTGCGTACACAGGCAGAAGAGAATAATATTGTGCGCGGCACAGTCGCGAGCGCACCGGCGCGCCCGCGGATCTGGCTGGCTTTTCTGCGTACGACCATCCTTGCGACAGTGATTTTCGGCCTGTTCTGGTTTGTGACACAGAAACTCGGTTTCGGTCTGGATGATATTCCGCACTTCTTCCCTGAGCTGTGAATCTCATTTTGAAATATTTTATATAAAGCACTGTAATTATAGCGCTATTCGATAATTTTCATCGAATTTCTGTGCGCGCATAATCGCCTGAAATCACGATTTCCGGCTTTGCTCCCTGTGTATTCGGTAGTTTGGCATCGAGCAGCGAGGCTTTGGAATGGATGCGATAACTGACCGAAGTGCCTTTCGGAAAAATCAGACTCGTATCCAGCGCGCGACCGGCAATATCAATCTGTTCCGGCTGTGTTGTACCATCAAATTGCAGTCTGGTGCGGAAAGCGTCACCACGAATTCTGACTGAGGTGGCAGAGCCTTGCAGGCTGATATCTGCGGCACGGGTCTCTATATTCAGATCGGAAAATTGTCCCTGTAAGTCTCCTTTGAAAGCAGGTTGATTAATCGTCACTCCTGCATTGCGCGGCAGATTGATTTGCAGATAAGTGCTGCATTCGGACAGGTCATACCAGCCGCTATTTTGCGCTTTAATCAGCAATGTCTGACCGCTGACAATCATCTCGCCTTTGGATTTACAGTCATTATAGAACCAGCCGGAAAGCCAGCCCGATGGCTTGGCACTCATGACAGCCAGTTGTTTCTGATCGTCTTTCGCGATCAAGCGGATAAGGCTGGCATCACCGCTGATCGTTACGTTCTTTATGCCATCAGTTGCCACGGTTTTTTCCGATGTACTGGTTTCCTTGGTGCAACCGCTGAGCGTGAGAATGGTGGAAAGTAAAATTGAGAGAAGCATATAGTCCATTATCTTGATCCTGACTGCGTTGATAATGCAGGGATCATTTGCCGGATTGTGTATTTCTGCGACCTGAAACAGGATCAAGGTCGACGCATAACGTGTTTTGCTTCATGTTCCTGATCACATGATGAGACATGACAGAGATATTTGCCGATGATTTTTATTCCGCTGCCCTTTGTGCTGACAATATTGCTGGCGATTATACTGGTGCAGCTGTTGCGTAATCGCGAGGCGGGAAGCCGTGCGGATATGTTTTTCATCGCGCTGATCGGCACTTATATGCTGCAATCGGTTCTGCTCGGCTTGCGCTGGGGCTATGATATCCTTGCTGTTCTGCCGGTGCAGATTTTACTGGCGTCGATAATTGCCGGATTGTCTTATTTAAGTTTTCGCAGTCTTACGGTGCAGAATAGTGATGATGCCTTGCGGGTCGATAAAATCTGGCCGCATTTGCTGCCGGTATTGGCGGTGCTTGTGTTGCTGCTTATACGCCGTGATCTGGCGGCGCTGGCAATTATCGTGATTTTTTTGGTCTATGGTCTGGCTCTGCTGCGCCTGAGCTTTGCGGGGCCGGATGTGCTGATTGCTGCGCGGCTGGACGGAATTATGCGTTCTTATCGGGCAATGCAAATAACCGCTGCTATGCTGATCAGCTCTGTGATCGTCGATATCTTGATTAATTTTGATTTTCTCTGGAATAGCGGCCGCTATTCCCCCTCGATCATTCTGGTCACCAATATTCTGTCGCTGCTGGTATTGGGCGCCGCGGCCGGTGTGGCACTGAATAATCGCACCAATGCTGATGAGGATGAGCGGGATGAGGGGAAGGCACCTGCACTTACAGCTGAGACTGCACTGACAACAGAACAGCATCTGGAAATTGTGACTGAGTTGGATGCGCTGATGCGGGATAAACAGCTTTATAAGGATATGGAACTCAACTTGAAGCGCATTGCACACCGGCTGCGCAGGCCACCACGCCATGTCTCTGAGGCGGTTAACCGGTGTCGCGGGGTCAGCGTGTCAGTTTATGTGAACAATTTCCGTGTTGAGGAGGCGTGTCGCCTGTTACAGGAGACGGATGAACCGGTGACGCAGATCACATTTGCCAGCGGTTTTCTCACCAAATCGAATTTCAATCGCGAATTTTTACGGGTGACGGGGATTGCACCTAAAACATATCGTAATCAAATAATTATGTCCGGCACCAGCATCACTGAATAGCACGGCCTTGCATGACATGGGTTTTGAGGCGAATTGCTTTATTATCGTGATGAAGCAAAGCCGGAGTTTATAATCACACTATATTTGTATTATTAAGATGTAAAAAAAAGCAAGGCGTTAGCCTTGCTGATAAAATACGCGTCCAACTCATTTCCTTGTTACAGGCGGCTGCGAAATACCGCGCCTGAGTTGCATCCTCCCAAGACTTTGACCGCGTGAGAGAGTAGTTAAGCCTGCTCTCTGTTGTCGTTGCATGGAAAATAGAATGAGAAATATCAGTTGTCACGCGTTTTTTTAAGCGCGGACACAAAAATGCCATAAGAATTGAAGCCGAAAAGCAAATTTCAATGTTTTTAATTCGATTTAAACTGAAGTTTTCATAAGAAATGCAGTTTTTAGTGTGCTATTTGGATGAAAATCAAAAATGTAAAAAAAATGTCACAAATAAATAAAACTGAAGCTGAACCTGTCTTTTGCCGTTCAGGCAGCGGGAAATGCTGTAAAGCTCACATTATTTTTATCCCGATCTCCTGAAATATAAGGAATCATCGGACGCTGCCATAATTTGGCAGGCTTTATCCGTCAGGTCTGCATGCCTTCGTGACTGAAGATTTGCTGGCTCCGCTCTGCGTGAGACGGGTTTTCATTGCCATGATAAGTGGTTAATAAACACGAGAGATTTTATGTGTTTTTTCCTGATTCTAACGGGATCGGGAGCAATTTCCGGTGGTTCCTCCATGCGTATGTCGCGATTCTTTTTGCCGATCCTGAAAGAAAATCCAAAAGAGGCAGAAATTGTCTCCCATCGTCTGATGCTGCGTGCGGGGATGATCCGCCAGCAGTCAGCCGGTATTTACACATGGCTGCCGCTGGGTTTGAAGGTTCTGAACAAGGTCAATACGATCATTCGTGAAGAGCAGAACCGTGCAGGCGGTAATGAAATTCTGATGCCGACAATCCAGTCCGCTGATCTGTGGCGCGAAAGCGGCCGCTATGATGCTTACGGCAAGGAAATGCTGCGCATTAAAGACCGCTCCGAGCGTGAAATGCTGTTCGGCCCGACCAATGAAGAAATGGTCACCGATATTTTCCGCTCCTATGTGCGTTCATATAAAGACCTGCCGCTGAACCTCTATCACATTCAGTGGAAATTCCGTGACGAAGTGCGTCCGCGTTTCGGCGTGATGCGTTCGCGCGAATTCCTGATGAAAGATGCTTATTCTTTCGACCTGAATTATGAAGGTGCGAAAGCTGCCTATTACCGCATGTTCGTTTCTTATCTGCGCACATTCTCCCGTATTGGTGTGCAGGTTGTACCGATGCGTGCGGATACCGGCCCGATCGGTGGTGATCTGTCCCATGAATTTATTATTCTGGCGGATACCGGTGAAAGTCAGGTTTTCTGTGACCGCGCTTATCTCGATCTGAAAGTTCCGGGCGCAGATATCGACTTCTTCGATGATGCAGCAATGGCATCTATCGTTGACCAGTGGACAACGCCTTACGCTGCGACTGAAGAAATGCATGACGAAGCCGCATGGGCAAAAGTCGATGCAGGCAATCAGGTTGCTGCACGCGGTATTGAAGTCGGCCATATCTTCCATTTCGGCACCAAATATTCCGAGCCAATGGGCGCGAAAGTGCAGGGACCGGACGGCAAAGAACATCTGGTTTCCATGGGCTCTTACGGTATCGGCCCGTCGCGTGTGGTTGCCGCAACAATTGAAGCATCCCATGATGAAAACGGTATTATCTGGCCGAAAGCTATTGCGCCGTTTGGTGCAGGTATCGTCAATATGAAGCCGGGCGATGCGGCTTGTGATGCTGTATCGGAAAAGCTCTATGAAGCCCTGACCAATGCCGGTCTGGATCCTCTGCTCGATGACAGCGACGACCGTCCGGGTTCGAAATTCGCAACCATGGATCTGATTGGTGTGCCGGTACAGATCATTGCCGGTCCGCGCAGCGTAGCCAATGGCGAAGTTGAAGTCAAAGATCGTAAGACCGGTGAACGTCAGACTATGACTGTTGAAGCCGCAATCAATCTTCTGACTGCGGGGCAGTAATGTTCAAAAAGCCTGCGACAGGTGGAAATCAAGGCAACGGGGGAGCGCAATTGCTCGATAAATTGCCAAAGAAACAACAGGAAAAGAAACCGGCAGCTCAGGCACAGCGTCAGGGCACCGGACCATTCTCCTCACTGGAACGTATGATTGCATGGCGCTATCTGCGTTCCCGCCGTCGCGAGGCTTTTATTTCTGTGATTGCCGGTTTTTCATTCACCGGCATCATGCTCGGCGTGGCCACACTCATCATCGTTATGGCGGTGATGAACGGCTTCCGCACAGAATTGCTCAACCGTATTCTCGGTATCAACGGTCACCTGATAGTTGCACCGATCGACAGCCCGCTGGAAGATTACGATCATCTGGTGAAGCGTATGGATGCGCTGCAAGGCGTGAAATTCGCTATTCCGGTTGTTGAAGGGCAGGCTCTGGTGCAGGGCAGTATCGGTGCAGGCACCGGTGCGCTGGTGCGTGGTCTGCGCGAGCAGGATGTGAATAAGCTTGAGCTGATCGCCAAGAATGTCAAATCCGGTACTTTTGCGAGTTTTGATACGGCTGACGGTGTGGCCATCGGTACCCGTATGGCGCAGAATCTTGGTCTGGGCGTGGGCGATGATCTGAAAATCATTTCGCCGGATGGTGACGTAACGCCGTTTGGTGTGAATGCCCGTACCAAAGTCTATCCGATCAAGGCCATCTTCGAGATCGGCATGTCGGAATATGATGCGTCTATTGTGCTGATGCCTTTGGCTGAGGCGCAATTGTTCTTTAATCAGGAAGATCGTGTCCAGTCGATTGAGGTCTTTGCCGATAATCCGGACAAGGTTGATGATCTGCGTGCCGGCGTGGAAGAGGCGGCAGAACGCCCTGTGATGATGACAGACTGGCGCCAGCGTAATGCCACATTCTTCTCGGCTTTGCAGGTTGAGCGCAATGTGATGTTCATGATCCTCACACTGATCGTTCTTGTTGCGGCACTCAATATTATTTCCGGCCTGATTATGCTGGTGAAAGATAAAGGGCGTGATATCGCGATCCTGCGCACAATGGGCGCAACCCGCGGTGCAATCATGCGTATCTTCCTGATGACCGGTGCGGCGATCGGTGTCACGGGAACGCTGGCAGGCGTGGTGCTCGGCGTTGTCGTGTGCCTCAATGTGGAGCGTATCCGTGCGTTCTTCTCATGGTTGTCGGGCACAACTTTGTTTAATCCGGAGCTTTATTTCCTGAGTCAGCTTCCAGCTGAAATGAATCTCAGCGAAACGCTTTCTGTTATTGGTATGGCGCTGATCTTGTCATTTATTGCAACGATTTTTCCGGCTTGGCGTGCGGCCAAACTCGATCCTGTTGAAGCGCTGAGGTACGAATAATGGCTGCTATGTCCGGAGAGCCGATCCTTCAGCTGAAAAATGTCTGCCGCAGCTATCATGAAGCAGACCGCGAGCTGACTATTCTTAAAGACGCGAATTTCACGCTGATGCGCGGTGAAATGGTGGCTCTGGTTGCACCATCCGGTGCCGGTAAATCCACGCTGCTGCATACGGCAGGACTGCTGGAAAAACCGGATTCCGGTGATGTGATCTTGGGCAAAATTTCTTGCGCGCAGCTGGATGATGATGAACGCACAGCCATGCGCCGCAATGATCTGGGCTTTGTCTATCAGTTTCATCATTTGCTGCCGGAATTTACCGCGCTTGAAAATGTGATGGTGCCGCAAATGTTGCGTGGCCTGTCATCCAAAGTTGCATCACAGCGTGCGCAGAACTTGCTGGATTATATGCGTATCGGGCCCCGTTCTTCGCACCGCCCGTCGGAGTTGTCCGGTGGTGAGCAGCAGCGTGTGGCCATTGCCCGTGCAGTTGCTAATGCACCGCTGGTGCTGTTTGCGGATGAACCGACAGGCAATCTCGATCCGTCAACATCATCCTATGTGTTTCAGGCACTGGAGGCGCTGGTGCGTCAGTCCGGCCTGTCTGCGCTGATCGCAACGCATAATCATGATCTGGCACGACGCATGGATCGTTGCGTTACACTGAAAGACGGCAAGATCGTTGATCTCGATTTGAGAAAACCTGCCGCCTGATTGCAAGACAAGCTGAATTGTTGAATGCCGTATGCTGAAATATGCATGCGGCATTTTTATTTGTTCTGTAGATACGGAAAAAAGAGCTGCGGCTTAAATAGCTGAAACTACACTCAAAAATAAAACAGGTGCTGCTTACATAGCCAGACGCCAGATCAACGGTTCATATTTCACTAACTATAGATGTTTTTACGTGAACAAAGAGGGGTTGACTGCGGAACAATAATGGAACAAATTGCATACATACAAGAACAAATGGAGTTCATATCATGTCTGATCTGGTTCGTGATGTTATGTCATTCATTTCCATCGGTTTGTTTGTAGCAACTTTTGCTATGTGGCTGGCAGCGTTCTGAGGCTGCACAAAGCTTGATTTAACTAAAGCATGTCGCGGAAAAGTGCGTACTGGTTATCCTATACGACATGCGAAAAACAAGAAGATAGAGCGAGCACAGCGGATAGAATTAAACGCGGCACGCTCTGTGTAAAGATGTAGCTGGCTGAAGATATAGCCAGCAAGAGATATAGAATGTGTAATGATTGACGGAATGCGCATATGCATCTGGACATCATGACGGCATTGCGGGAAAAAGGATCTGATGAATGTGTGGAGTCTGACAGGCTTCAGTTCATTATCCGGTTTGATTTTCCCGTCTTACAGAACTGTTATTTTTGGAATGCAGTTTCTATGTAAGGCTTTGTACTGCGATACATCCCTGCACAAACGGGCAGGCGATGATTGCAATGACGGAGTATATGCCTTTGCCTTCTGATGTTTCTGCCGTAGCTGCTTCTGAATTACCTGCCGGTGCGCCGGTATTTATTCATTTGCGCACGCACTCGGCTTATTCATTGCTGGAAGGGGCATTGCAAATCGGCAAAATTATCGGCCATGCCAAGGATGATAATGCGCCTGCAATTGCCGTAACAGACACGAATAATCTGTTCGGCGCATTGGAATTTGCGCAGAAGGCGTCGAAAGATGGTGTGCAGCCGATTATCGGCTGTGTTGTTGATATTGCCTTTGGCGACCATCAACCGGAAGGCCGTGCGATCAACCGCCGCGATGCGCTGGATTTGTCGCCGGTGGTACTGCTGGCTTCCAGTGAAGAAGGCTATGCCAATATGGTGCGGCTGGTCAGCCGCTCCTATCTGGAAACAGAAGCCGGTGATCCGGTGCATATCCGCGCCGACTGGTTACCGGATTTGTCGGAAGATGTAATTTTTCTGACCGGCGGAGCAGAGGGGCCGATTGGCAAGCCGCTCAGCAATGAACGGGAAGAGCGTGCGCGCAGCCGCCTTGAGTTTTTAAAAAACATTTTTGGCGACCGTCTTTATGTCGAGTTGCACCGCCAGCGCGGTTATGACCGTGTACTTGAATCCAAACTGGTTGATCTGGCTTATGAATATGAGCTGCCATTGGTTGCAACCAATGAGGCATTCTTTAAGCAGAGCGGAGATTATGAAGCGCATGATGCTTTGCTGGCGATTGCAGATGGTCAGGTCATCGCATCGGATGATCGTCGCCGTCTGACACCGGATCATTATCTGAAATCCCAGAGCGAAATGGCGGCATTGTTTGCCGATTTACCGGAGGCTCTGGAAAATACCGTCGAGATTGCACGCCGCTGCCATTGGTACACGCAGACCCGTGCGCCGATCCTGCCGCGCTTTACCGGTGAATCCGATGATCCGGAAGCCGCTTTGCAGGCAGAAGCGGATGAAATGGCGCGTCAGGCGCGTGAAGGTCTTGAAGAACGTTTGAAGCTGTTCGGCCTTGCCGAAGGCCATACCCACGAAGACTATATCAAGCGGCTGGATTACGAAATCAGCATCATCGTCCGCATGAAGTTTCCGGGCTACTTTCTGATCGTTTCGGACTTTATCAAATGGGCAAAGCAACAGGATATTCCGGTAGGGCCGGGGCGTGGTTCCGGTGCTGGCTCGCTGGTTGCTTATGCGCTGACCATTACGGACGTTGATCCGCTGCGCTTCTCTTTGCTGTTTGAGCGCTTTCTTAATCCGGATCGTGTGTCGATGCCGGACTTTGATATCGACTTTTGTCAGGATCGCCGTGAAGAGGTGATCCGCTATGTGCAGCAAAAATATGGTCGCGATCAGGTAGCGCAGATTATTACTTTCGGTACGCTGCAGGCACGTGCGGTGCTGCGCGATGTTGGTCGCGTGCTGCAAATGCCCTACGGGCAGGTGGACAGGTTGTGTAAACTGGTGCCGTCCAACCCTGCCAATCCGGTATCGCTCGGACAGGCGATTAATGAAGAGCCGCGCATTAATGAGGAGCGTGAAAAGGAGCCGGTTGTCGGTCGTCTTCTTGATATGTCGCTGAAGCTGGAAGGACTTTATCGTCACGCTTCTACGCACGCTGCAGGTATTGTTATCGGTGACCGGCCATTGTCGGAACTGGTGCCGATGTATCGCGATCCGCGCTCCGATATGCCGGTCACTCAGTTCAATATGAAATGGGTTGAGCAGGCCGGTCTGGTAAAGTTTGACTTTCTTGGTCTGAAAACGCTGACGGTTCTGAATACGGCTGTGAAGCTGATTGCCCGTAAAGGCGTCGATATCGATCTGCAAACGCTGCCGTTTGACGATAAGCTGACTTATGAAATGCTGTCGCGCGGTGAAACGGTCGGCGTGTTTCAGGTGGAATCGGTGGGTATGCGTAAAGCACTCATCGGGATGAAGCCTGACCGTATTGAGGATATTATTGCGCTTGTGGCGCTCTATCGTCCGGGTCCGATGGAGAATATTCCAACCTACAATGCGCGCAAACACGGTGAGGAGGAAATCGCCTCTATTCACCCGAAAATCGACCATCTGGTGAAGGAAACGCAGGGCGTTATCGTTTATCAGGAGCAGGTGATGCAGATCGCGCAGGAGCTTTCCGGCTATTCGCTTGGTGAAGCGGATTTGCTGCGTCGTGCGATGGGTAAGAAAATCCGTGAAGAAATGGACAAGCAGCGCGTCCGTTTTGTTGACGGTGCAATTGAAGGCGGTGTCGGCAAGGCGCAAGCCAATACGATTTTCGATCTGCTTGCCAAATTTGCTGACTATGGTTTCAACAAATCCCACGCGGCTGCCTATGCGATTGTTTCCTATCATACAGCCTATCTGAAGGCGCATTATCCGGCAGAGTTTCTCGCCGCGTCGATGACCTATGATATGAATAACACGGAAAAGCTCAATGATTTCCGTCGTGATGCCTTGCGTCTTGGTATTGAGGTGGTGCTGCCATCGGTCATGACATCCTACCGCCCGTTTGAAGTCGGCGATGGCAAGATTTTCTATTCACTGGCCGCGATCAAAGGCGTTGGTGATGCTGCCGTTGAGCATATTGTGGAAAAGCGGAAAGAAAAACCGTTTGAAAGCCTTGAGGATTTCTGTGAGCGCGTTGATCCGCGCATGGTCAACCGCCGTGTGTTTGAAAGCCTGATTAATGCCGGTGCGCTGGATTGTTTCGGTGTTGACCGTTCAGCTTTGAGTTCCGGTATGGACAGTCTGATGGCCTATACTCAGCGCACGCAGGAAAACGCCAATAGCGGGCAGTCGGATATTTTTGGCACCGGTCTGGTGCCGAAAGAAAAGCTGCAATTGCCAGTGGTAACGCCTTGGACATCATCAGAGAAACTGCATCGCGAATTGCAGGCCGCAGGCTTCTATCTCTCCGCGCATCCGCTGGATGATTATAATGAAGCGCTGCAGAAAATGCGTGTTCAGAGCTGGGCTGATTTCTCCAATGCGGTGAAGAAAGGCGCAACCAACGGTCGTCTTGCCGGAACGGTTATCAGCAAGCAGGAGCGCAAGACCAAGACCGGCAATAAAATGGGCATCATCGCCTTTTCTGATGCGACAGGTCAGTTTGAATCGGTATTGTTCTCGGAAGCGCTTCAGCAGTTCCGCGACCTGCTGGAACCCGGTCGCTCGGTAGTAATTACTGTTTCCGCTGAGAATCGGCCGGAAGGTGTGAGCCTGCGCATTGCCACGGTCGTGTCGCTTGAGGATGAGGCCAGCCGACTGCAAAAGGCGCTGCGTCTGTTCCTGCGTAACAGCGATGCACTGGATCAGATCGTGCCTTATTTCAAAACCCGTGGTGACGGCGAGGTCAGCTTTATCGTGATCAAGGATAATGGTCAGCGTGAGGTGGAGGTTGCTTTGCCGGATCGCTACCGCATCAGCCCGCAGATTGCCAGCGCGATGAAGGCCATCAGCGGTGTGGTCGATGTGGAACTCATCAGCTGATCGCTGACTATTATTCACCTTGAGACTCAATATATGTTTCGTATGTAGTATGTATATGAAACATATGTGAGGCCTTATGGGTATTGTGAATATTGAAGACGAGTTGCATGAGCAGCTGCGTCTTGCGAGCAGGGTGACTTGCCGCTCTATTAATGCGCAGGCTGCTTTCTGGATTAAGATCGGCATGTTGTGCGAGACCAATCCCACGCTTAGTTTTTCAGAGATTATGCGTCGTGAGCTGAATGCTGCCGGTGTTGCTGTGTCTTCGCTGAGTGTGAGTGAAGCATGATTAAGCAACCTCAGGAACTGGCGCTGATGGCTGAGGCAGGGCGTTTGCTGGCTTCTGTCTTTGATATGCTGGATAAAACGCCGCTTGAAGGGGCTTCAACGCTTGAAATCAACGACAAAGTCGAGCGCTTTATCATTGAGGATTTACAATCCCGTCCGGCGAGTAAAGGCCAGTATGGCTACGGTTTTGTACTGAATTCTTCCATCAATCATGTGGTTTGTCACGGTGTGCCGTCACAAACGGATGTGCTGAAAAGCGGTGATATTGTCAATTTTGATATTACGCTGGAGAAGAACGGCTATATCGCGGATTCCAGCAAAACTTATTGTGTCGGCGAGGTGAATGTTGCCGCTAAAAGACTGGTGCGCACAGCTTATGAAGCAATGTGGATGGGTATTGCTGCTGTGCGTCCGGGTGCGCGGATCGGCGATATCGGTTGGGCAATCGAGCATCACGCCAAACGCAACGGCTATTCGGTCGTACATGATTATTGCGGTCACGGTATCGGCCGCGAAATGCATGAAGAACCGCAAATTCTCAATTTTGGCAAACCCGGAACCGGCCTGTTTCTGCAACAAGGAATGGTTTTCACCATTGAGCCAATGCTCAATCAGGGGCGGCGCAATGTGAAGACCGAAGCGGATGAGTGGACTGTCACCACTAAGGACGGGTTACTTTCGGCTCAGTTCGAGCATACGGTTGCGGTGACGGCAACAGGCGTTTCGGTGCTGACCTTGCGTGCGGATGAAAAGAACTCACCGCAGGCGAAACGATTAGGTTTGATAGCAAGTTGATGTGAAAAAGGCCTGCAGTGACTACAGGTCTTTTTATTCTATATTTTAATATGCTGCTGTGAAGCGCTGACGGATATGTTTGCCCTGTTCTGCTTCATCAAGAATGGCGACAGCCAGATCGCCGACGGTGATTTTGCTTTCGCCCTTATCGTCAAAAACCGGAGAATCTGTGCCAAGACGGAATGTGCCGGTGGCTTCACCCGGCACCAGCAGAATTGCCGGTGAGACAAAAGACCAGTCCAGTTCATTCTCGGTTTTCAGATCATTGAGTGCCTGACGGGCACCCAGCACACCTTCTTTATATTCCGCCGGAAATTCAGGGGAATCCACCAGCTGAGCGCCGTTGATTTCAAGGCTGCCTGCGCCGCCAACGGCGATCAGACGCTTGATGCCGGCTTTTTTCACAGCCTCACTAATGGATTTGCTGCCTTTGATGTGAATATTGCGGATATCGTCTTCCTGCCAGCCTGGATTATAGGCGGAGATCACTAGATCATGGCCTTTTAAAAGGACAGCCAGTCCGTCTGTGTCGAGAACATCGGCTTTCACAGCCGTGACATTGGCATTGGCAGCAATTTTTTCCGGATGGCGTACAAGGGCGCTCACCTGATGGCCGCGTTTCACGGCTTCATTAAGCAAAGCTGTACCGACATAGCCGCTGGCGCCGATGATTGCGATTTTTGACATAGGACTTACCTCATATTATAAGATTGATAAGAATTATTTTTAATCAGGTTACGATAGGTAACTATGTAATATGATTTGAAATAACTGTGAAGAATGCACTTTAAAGTCAGCAAGTCACTTCAAAGTAACCGCCTGCAAATGCGCGCTTTGCCGTTCAATTTTACGGTCGCGTGCAATGAAGGAGAAGGCAATGACCTCTCAGATGAATGCCGCTCTGAAGAAAAATTCAGCAGAGCCACAGCATGATGATGGAAATAATACCCCGCCGATTCTGGCGGATACCGCAGGATTTACAGCGGATGAGAACGGTACATGTCCGATCCGTGAAGTGCTGGATCGGGTGGGGGATACATGGAGTCTGCTGGTTATTCTCAATCTTCAGCAGGGTACAATCCGCTTCAATGCGCTGCGCCGTCTGATCGAGGGTATTTCGCAGCGTATGCTCACAGTAACTTTACGCTCGCTGGAGCGTGACGGTTTGGTGTTGCGCACTGTACGTCCGACTTCACCGCCGGAAGTGGAATATTCGCTGACTGCATTGGGGCTGTCGCTGGCAAAGCCGATTGACAATCTG